>WRCR01000197.1 GCA_009783865.1 Planctomycetaceae bacterium
AAGGGGAGCCGGTTGCCTTCGGGTGAAACCAGCACAGGTGCTGCATGGCTGTCGTCAGCTCGTGTCGTGAGATGTCGGGTTAAGTCCCTTAACGAGCGAAACCCCTATCATTAGTTGCCAGCGCATAAAGGCGGGGACTCTAGTGAGACTGCCGATGTTAAAGAGGAGGAAGGTGGGGATGACGTCAAGTCCTCATGGCCCTTATGCCTAGGGCTGCACACGTCCTACAATGCAACACACAAAGGGAAGCAACCTCGCAAGAGTGAGCAAAACCCAAAAAATGTTGCCCAGTTCGGATTGCGGTCTGAAATTCGACCGCATGAAGTCGGATTCGCTAGTAATCGCGGGTCAGAATACCGCGGTGAATGTGTTCCTGAGCCTTGTACACACCGCCCGTCAAGCCACGAAAGTGGGGGGCATCCGAAGTCGCCGTGATAACCATCAGGAATCAAGTGCCGAAGATGAACTCCGTAATTGGGACTAAGTCGTAACAAGGTAGCCGTAGGGGAACCTGCGGCTGGATCACCTCCTTTCTAAGGATACTTAGAAAAGTTGTTTTCAGCAATGAACTCAACATAAAAAGTGTGGAGACGATCCTCATTGTTTGCCGTTTTAACCGCTGTTCATTATATTGACGCATAAATCGCCGAAAGGCGGTCTATGCGTTTTTTCGTTCTTACTTTGCCCGCCCAACTCGGGGCTGGGTTGCTGTTCTTTCATTGCATACCATCGAAAAAACACGCCCTATTGACGTGAAACATTTTCCCGTTTATATTTTTTTGCATCGTTCTTTTGTCTGAACCGCTGATTACATTGATTAGGTGATTGCTATGATTATGATTTTCAAACAGTACCGCAGCCTTTCGGCTTGCTGCATTTTTCTGCTCCTTGGACTGTTATGTCCAACAAGTTTTGCGCAACAGAAGCCGCCTATCTCTGCCGACAAAGCCAAGATGATGGGCTACGTCGAGGACTTTTTCATGAACAACGCAAGGGATATTACCATGCGGAAGTCCCTCGAATGGGGCGAAGTAAAAATCGGCAGCGAAGGAAACCGAACCATACGGTACAAATTTGAAGCCCTCATCTGGGACAAAGACAGAATTATCTTTTGCTCCGACTTTACGTTCGACAAAGATGGAAAATACCTGGACATGCTCCACGTCGAGGGTTTTTCAAAACCAGCGGAGAAACCGGACGTGACTAACCTTGAAGGAGTCAAAAAATTGGTCGAAAAATTCTTCTCCCAAAACTTTAGGGACATTACTGCCCGAAAGACAATCGAATGGGGTGAACTTGAAAAACATGAAGACGGCAGCGTTTCCCTTGTCTATCGCTACGAAGCGACTACTTGGGACGAGGACATATACCTTGACGAGCGGCGGTTCACATTCGACAAGAACGGAGAATATGTTTCCTGTGACCGTACTGAGGGTTTGGGCTTCCCCAAAAAGATAGGAAAAACCGAGAAAAAATGGGATATATCAACCCTCGAAGCAGTTAAGAAACAGGTAGAGCGGTTCTTTACACAGAATTACATGGATATTTCTGCCCGAAGAACAATCAGTTGGGGGGAACTTGAAAAACATGAAGACGGCAGCGTTTCCCTTGTCTATCGTTATGAAGCAACTATTCGGGGGAAGGACAAGATAATTAAGGAAGAACGGTTCACGTTCAACAAAAACGGCAAGGTTATCGAAGTTAAACAAGTTCCGAAAGAAACATCGGCGGACACAAAGCCCGACCCGGCGGCATCACGAAAAAAGGCGCAGGAGGGTTGGCAAAACTTTATGCAAGGCAATGCCGCCGATGCTGAACTGCTGTTCCTTGAGGCAGCGAAACTTGACCCGAAGAACGCCAACGCCTATCAGGGACTCGGTTGGGCACAACTGAATCAAATCGGAAAGATGAAAGCGGCAAAGGAAACCTTTTTGCAGTGTATGAAACTCGACCCGAAGAACACCGCCGCGCTGAATGGTCTCGGACGCATCGCCCAATTGGAAGGTGACACCGAAAAGGCGATTGAGTATTGGACGGAAGGAGCAAACCTTGACCCGCAGGCAACCGGTCCGATGGCGGGACTTGCCGCCTTGTATGACGGCAAAGACGATTATAAAAACGCTATCAAGTATTATGAGATGTGGCTCCGTGCTGAACCGAACAACGAGCATGCCAAAGAAGCCCTCAAAAAAGTCAAAGAGAAGGCGGCTAAATAGTATCATATTAGTAATTATCAAAAAGGTAATATCATTTTCACTGTTTTTCAGGGAGAAATACTATGCTTGGCGCAATCATCGGCGATATATGCGGGGCCGTTTATGAATTCAATAACCGCAAGACGACAAATCCGTCTGAAATCAACCTCGTCAATAAGAAGTGTTATTTTACAGATGATACTGTGTTGACCGTTGCAACGGCGGAAGTCCTGCTGCAAAAACGAAATTATACGTATGCGTACAAAGAATGGGGCTGCCGTTATCTTCATGCCGGTTTCGGCGGAACATTTTAGAAATGGATGCAAACGGACAATAGCGAACCGTACAACAGTTGCTATTGACTTTTCTCTCTTTTCGTTTCATAATCACGTTTTGTTTCGTTTATCTTCGTCAACTTTTCAAGGAATTTTCGTTATGAAAAAAACAACGTCCAATTTAGACCGCCGCAGTTTTCTTGCCGGTTCAGTATCCTCATTAAGCGCAATGGGTGCGTTCTCCGCCGTTCAATCCCTTATGGCGGCAGAACCATCCGCAAAACAAACCGGCGAAATAATCCGCCTCGTTCACATCGGCTGCGGAACTCAAGGTCTCTACGAACTCCCCGCTTTGCTCAACGAACCGAACATCGAAATTGTCGGTGTTGCCGACCCCAGCCGCGAAAGTTATGACTACGTCCACTGGAGCGAAAAAGGACTGTTGCAACACTTGCGGGGAATAATCGGCGACCCGAATTGGAAAACGGATGCTCCCGGTATTCCCGGCGGACGGAACATCATGCAGGAAGTCGTCCAGCGTTTCTATGAACGGACGCGTCCCGGATACAAAGGCAAAGTTGTTGCCGAAGAGGATTACCGCGTCCTGCTCGACAAGGTAAAAGATGTTGACGGCGTTAAAATTATGACTCCCGACCATCATCATGCTTGTCAGGCAATCGACTGTCTCAAACGCGGCAAACATGTCATCATGCACAAGCCGCTCGGCAACAAGATGACCGAAGCGTTAAAGGTTGTTGACCTTGCGAAAGAATCGCCACTCGCAACACATTTGATGCCGTTCAATTCTTCTGCCGCCGGAAACATGAATCAGATTAAAGCGTGGATTGATGCCGGTGCTATCGGAAAACTCAAAGAAGTACATAACTGGAGCAACCGACCGGTGTGGCCTCAATATCCCGTTATTCCGACCGATACACCGCCGATACCGGATGGCTTGAATTGGGATTTATGGCTCGGTCCTGCGAAAGAGCGTCCGTTTAGTCCGCAATATACTCATTGCGTTTTCCGCGGCTGGTATGAATTCGGTGCCGGTGCGATTGCCGACATGGGATATTACTCCCTGCTGCCGGTTTTCAAGGCGTTGAATCTTGATTGCGCAACATCGGTAAGCACAAGATTTTCGCGGGTTGTCGGTATCCGCAACGGTGTTCCCCGCACGGTAGTCAATGATTACTCTTATCCGATGGCGGCGGCATATCGGTTCGAGGTACCGTACAAAGACGGTTCGGGCAAAATCATATTGCAATGGCACGACGGCGGAATGAAGCCGCCGACTCCGCCGGGTTACGAAAGCGATGACCTGCCGATTGAAGGGATGATGTTTCTCGGCGATGAAGGCGCGATTGTCTCCGGTTTTCTGCGGCAAGACCCGCGTATTGTCGGCGAAAGAGCGAAAAAGTTTGCCGAGGTCAAAGCCGACCCGCCGGCGGAAACTTCGGATTGGCTGCAACGCTGGATTGATTGTATCCGCGGAAAAGGAAAGACCTTCGCCGCCTTTGAGAACGGCAAGGAAGTCAATGAGACCTTCAATCTCGGTTCGGTATCGCTGATGTGTCAGGGTAAGAAACTGGAATACGACCCGAAAACACGCAGGGTTACCAATGACGAAAAGGCAAACAAACTGCTCACCCGCGATTACCGCAAGGGCTGGGAGATATAAGGGGAGTAAAAATGGGCATGAGCGTATTATTTATTCTTCCGCCGCTGGCGGCAGTGGTTGTTATGGTTATCTGGTATTTTTTCACAAAGAAACCGGAAGAGTGAAAGTTGCGGGAAATACCAGATAATATAATGTCCAAATACGACATCATTGTTGTCGGCGCAGGTCACGCCGGAGTTGAATCAGCCCTTGCGGCAGCAAGAATGGGTGCGAAAACGGCACTGCTCACCGGCAATCTCGACACCGTTGCGCAGATGAGTTGCAATCCCGCTGTCGGCGGTATCGGCAAAGGACACTTCGTCCGCGAAATTGACGCGCTCGGCGGTGCAATGGGAATCGCTATTGACCGCACCGGTATTCAGTTTCGCATGCTCAACCGCAGTAAAGGTCCCGCTATGCAGGGACCGAGAGCGCAAGCAGATAAAAAAGCGTATCAACTCGAAATCAAACGGATATTGGAAAATCAGGAAAACCTGCAACTGCGGCAGGAAAACGTCACCGGACTTCTGACAAGCGGCGAACTTCAAGCCCGCATTATCACCGGTGTTATGCTCAATGACGGTTCGGTTATCAATGCCGATGCCGTTATTCTCTGTTGCGGCACCTTCCTGAACGGTTTGCTGCATTGCGGTGAAAATACAATGCCCGGCGGAAGAGCCGCAGAACCCGCTGCTTTCGGCATCTCCGAATCGCTGCGTTCACTCGGCATTGAAGTCCGCCGTTTCAAAACCGGTACGCCGCCGCGAATCAATGCCAAGAGCATTGATTATTCCAAACTAACACCGCATACCGGCGATGATAATCCCGTGCCGTTTTCGTTTCTGCATAATAACATATCTGACGTTAATTATGTTCTGTCCGGCAGCGGACAAATCCCATGCTGGATGGCGAGAACGAATCCGCAACTGCACCGTTTTATCCGTGACCATTTACCGGAATCACCGGCATACAGCGGACAGATTCAAGCGGCGGGACCGCGTTATTGTCCTTCGATTGAAACGAAAATTGAACGTTTCGGCGAGAAGGAAAGTCATCAACTTTTTCTCGAGCCGGAAGGGAAATTTACTAACGAGATTTACATCAACGGTTTTTCGACAAGTTTCGGGCGCAGCATTCAGGACGAGATGGTCAGAATGATAACCGGTTTGGAACACTGCGAAATAATGCGCTATGCTTATGCGATTGAATACGATTATGTACCGCCGGAACAGTTGAAGTTGACGCTTGAAACAAAGGCGGTTGGCGGGTTATATCTTGCGGGACAACTCAACGGTACAACGGGTTATGAAGAAGCGGCAGGGCTGGGGTTGATTGCCGGTATTAACGCCGCATTGAAATTGTCCGGCAAGGAACCGTTTGTCTTGCGGCGTGATGAAGCGTACCTCGGCGTGATGATTGACGACTTGATTACCCGCGGCGTTGATGAACCGTATCGCATGTTCACGAGCAGAGCGGAGCATCGTCTTTTACTGCGGCATGACAACGCAGACCGCCGTTTAACATCACTTAGCGTCAACATCTTCGAGGGTTTAATATCACCGGAACGCTTGCAAATTCTCAACGTGAAAATATCTGAAATTGAAATCGCTGTTCACTTGTTGGAAACAACGCATAACGATAAAGGTTCGCTGTGGAAATTTCTGTCCCGACCGGAGACCTCTTGGCAGGACATCGTCGAGCGTCTTCCGGCGTTGTCGGAAATCTCTGCGGAAGCAGCGGAACAGGTTTGTATTGATGCAAAGTACGGCGGTTATATTAAGCGGCAGGAAGTTGATATAGAGCGAAATCGAAAGTTGGAACATCGGAAGATACCGGAGAACGTTGATTACTCGGCAATGAAGCATCTGCGGTATGAGGCGCGTGAAAAATTGGAAAAGATTCAACCGGTAAATCTTGCGCAGGCGAGCCGCATCAGCGGCATCACCCCGGCTGACATAGCGGTGCTGACGGTGTATCTGAAGTGATGGTGTGAATCATCAGCGCGGCGGACATATTATGAGCGGCGGGTGATAACCCGCCGGTGTTTGGGAGAAAATTTTTCACGGGTCTTGCATTCCGTGAAAAAATGTGATACACTACTTCACGTAACTAAAAATACCCGTCCGGTAAGGTGCCGGATGGATTGAATTCGAGTACGACAACAAATAGATAAAGACCGCTTTAGCGGACTGAAATTTTCTACATGACAACCGGAAACGGGTAGAAAATTATCGGTAGTGTATGAAGTTGCGTGACTCCCGTAGAGGGAGTGTCACGTATACACTTGCGGACAAAATCAGCATTACGCCTTTCATGTAAGTGATGCGCCTCTTTTGTCGGAGGGATTGTTCCGTTTCTTTATCTAGCGTGCCGCTCCCATATTGAGCGTTTCTTGTTGGCGTTTCTCGGCTAGTTTTTCAACCTTTCTACGGGGAATGATTATGAACTATTTTTACTTCGACGCAAATGGACAGAGACAAGGACCGGTTGGCATATCTGAAATCCAATCGTTGATAACAAGAAAAATCATCACACCAACAACGCCGCTGGAAACAGATACTGGAGACAGTGGATTCGCGGGACAAATTCCCAGTTTAGTTTTTCCTAATGCCGTCAAATTCACGAACAAACAAACGGGATTTTTGTGGTTGTTCGACATATCCGATTTCTTTGTTTTTACCAGATTCCTTACCAATCTAATCATTCCGTTTATTTGGGTAGTTGGTATCCTCGTTCATATTTTTGTGGGTTTGTTGTTCTTGGTAGGGATGTCGTACGGTTTGCGCGAAAACCCATTGGATGCATTGTTGTGTTTTTTAGTGGGCTTCGTCGTGTTAACGAGCGGTGGTTTTTTCTCTTTGCCTTCTTTGCGGATGGCTTTGGAGACAATCATGGTTCTGTTCCGAATCGAAACGCATCTGCGAACCATTCGCGAAAAATACGAAAAAACGTGAAAAATTCAGATAAATCATCAGAGCGGCGGGGTTACCCCCGCCGGTTTGTGATTGAGATTTTTTTGTTAAACCGGCGGGTTATCACCCGCCGCTCGTATTGTTATTTTCCACAATCTTCTGATTGCGGCTCTGTTCCCGCCACCCAAACTGGTACGTTTTTTCATTTTAATCCTAACAACCGGCATTTTATTTCGTATTAAGTGTATTAAATGGATTATAACGCTGCAAATTTGAGAAAAATAGTTTGCCGGTTATCGTTCTGTAGGATATACTGTTCCG
>WRCR01000198.1 GCA_009783865.1 Planctomycetaceae bacterium
GACCCTTGCACGGAACTTGCGGATTTGTTATCAGTTGCGTTGAAGGAAGATATTCCGCTAAACGTCAAGGAAGGCGGCTTCATTAAAAGTTCGTTCGATGCGGAACTGAATGAATTGCGGGAGATACAAAACGGCGGCAAGGACTGGATTGCCAACTTTCAATCGAAGGAAGTCAGACGTTCCGGCATTTCGAGTTTGAAAGTCGGTTTCACATCGGTTTTCGGTTATTACATTGAGATAACCAACACGCATCAGCACAAGATACCGGAAAATTATATTCGCAAGCAGACCTTGAAAAATGCCGAGCGGTACATCACACCGGAGTTGAAAGAATACGAAGAGAAAGTTCTAACGGCAGCGGAAAGGGCGGTTGCGCTGGAGTATGCGATTCTCGCTCAACTTCGTGAAAGAACTTGTGCAGAGCGGCAAACGATGCAGAAGACCGCTAAAGCGTTGGCGGTGCTGGATGTGTTGACAATGCTTGCTTCATTGGCAAAGGAACGCGGATATTGCCGACCTGTGTTGACGGAAGAACCGCTCTTGAAAATCATTGACGGGAAACATCCCGTCTTGGACGCGCTTTCAACGACGGGAACTTTCGTGCCGAATGATACCGCCGTTAATACGGACGATGAGGGCATCATTCAGTTAATCACGGGACCGAACATGTCGGGCAAGAGTACGTACATTCGGCAGACGGCATTGCTTTGTATAATGGCGCAGATTGGTTCGTTCATACCTGCGCGGAAAGCCCTGATTGGAATCTGCGATAGAATTTTTGCGAGAATCGGTGCAAGCGATGAGATAGCCCGCGGACAAAGTACTTTCATGGTGGAAATGACGGAGACGGCGAGGATTTTGAATCAGGCGACGCAGCGGAGTTTGGTAATTCTTGACGAAATCGGCAGAGGCACGAGTACTTATGACGGCATTTCACTGGCGTGGTCTATCGTTGAGTACATACATGATAGAATCGCCTGCCGGACGCTTTTTGCGACACATTATCATGAGTTGACGGACTTGGCGGATATGTTTGACGGCATCAGCAACTTGAATGTGGCGGTGCGGGAAAGCAGTGGCGAAGTGGTGTTCCTGTATAAAATTATTGAAGGGGCAGCGGACAAGAGTTACGGTATTCACGTTGCAAAGATTGCGGGTGTGCCGAAGGAGGTTATCAGCCGGGCGCAGGATATACTCGATGAGTTAGAGCGGAATCATCAGCGCAGCCGGATAGCGGAGACACTTCCGGCAACATCACCGCCAGCGTCGGCTATAAAGAACAAACCGGTGAAGACGATAAAGGTGGGGACAACACAGATGACGCTGTTCGGAGCGGAATCGTAATCGTCCGATTGCTGCTCTGTTAAGAAAAAACTTGCGGTCGGACTACAAAAAACATGAAATTCAATTCCCTCCCCGATTTTGCCGATAATTCCGACAACGGTGCATCTCGTTTTAACGGTAAATCCTGTTGCGTACATGAAAAATCACTATGGCAATTTTAATAACGGAAAGTCCAGCAGCGGAAAAATTCTGAAAACGCTGTTTTTCCTTCTCGTTATTCTCTGTGTTACTGCTGGCGGCGGATATGCCGCTTGGCAGCGGCTGAAGTCATCCGTAAAGATTGAACCGCCGCAACTGGTTAAAGTTAAACGGGATACGTTTCTGCACGAAATTCTCGAACGCGGCAGCGTGGAAAGTGCCAGCAATGTCGATATCCGATGTCAAGTCGAAAGCGCGGGCGGGTTGACAATTATTTCTGTCGTCCCCGAAGGAACTATCGTCAAGAAAGGCGATTTGCTGGTCGAACTGGACTCGTCAACGCTCCGCGAAAATGTTTCGAAACAGCGGATTGCCGTTCTGACAAGTCAGTCGAAACTGGCGCAGTCCGTTGCGAATCTCAAGACGGCAAAACTGGCTCTTCAGGAATACGTTGAAGGCAAATTCAAAGAACAGGAAAAGCAGATTTACAATGAAATGCTTGCTGCTCAAGACGATGTCCGCACGAAGGAAGACAATCTTTCGTATTACAAACGGCTGCTGGAGCGCGGCTATGTTACAAATTCCAAAGTCGAAGCGGACTTGTTCGATTTAGACAAGGCGCAGAATTCTTTCGAGTTAGCGAAAATCAAACTAACCGTGCTGCAAAACATTACCAAAGAAAAGAACTTGGTGCAGTATGAAGCCGACATTACAAAGGCGGAAGCACAGGTGAAGTCAGACCAGGAGAGTTTGAATCTGGAAGAAGAGCGGCTCAAACACCTCGAGACGCAACTTTCTTATTGCCGGATAACCGCACCGCAGGACGGACAAGTAATTTACTATCTTCCGCGCTGGGGCGGCGACGAAGACATAATCAAAGAAGGTAAAAGAGTCAATGAGCGGCAAATGCTTCTGCGGCTTCCCGACCCTACGCAGATGAACGTAAAGGGACTCGTCAACGAAGCAAATATCCGCCTTGTGAAAGTCGGGCAGAACGCAAAGATTCGCCTTGAAGCATTTCCGAACCAGGAATTCAACGGTATTGTGAAGATTGTTAACGATTATCCTGAACCCGGCAACTGGATGGGCGGGTCAATGTCAAAGGAATACATGACAACGGTGTTGATTCTCAATCCGCCGGAGGGAATCAAACCGGGATTGACCGCGGAAGCAAGAATTATTGTCAATGAGATACCCAATGCGCTGCTTTTGCCGGTGCAGGCGGTTTTTGTTCACAGCGGTAAGACCTATGTATTGACTTTTAACAACGACAAGTGGGACAAGATTGAAGTTAAGACGGGTCCTTCCAACGATAAAGAAATCGTAATACTGGAGAATTTGAAAGAAGGCGATTCGGTAGTTCTCGGAGCGTGGTCGCATCGGGACAAGGTTGAGTTGCCGAAAGTCAAAGAAGACGAAAACAACAGCGGGGAGAACCCCGAAGGCAGAGGGGATAATCTCGAAGGCAGACCGGCAGGCGAAAGACGCGGTGAGAATCCCGAAGGCAGACCAGCGGGTGAACGACCGGCAGGCGATAGACCGGCACCAGGGGGTGAAAGACGAAGGGGAGGAGGACCGCAAAGAGGGGCTTTCGGCAATGGCGGTTTAGGAATTGAGATATTGCGTTGAAGCCGGCTGTTGCCTATCCTCACAAAACTTTGCACGTCCAAGCCGTTAAACTGTACCGCGTGTGCCGATTATACCATTCAAAGGAAAAACGTTTGAATCTCTAATGGGCGAATTCCGATACGCAAGTCGTCCGATGGTTTTGCTGTGCGATGTGGATACGGCAAGAGACAGACGGAAACAACGCTAACCTAAAGAGGGATTCAAAATGAAAAGAATTTGTCGGGGCGCGCAAAGTGAGCGCAAAGAAGCCCCTGAAACCGGTTTCACTCACACTTCTATCAATACGGAGGAAACTGTGCAGACGCTTCAGGAGGGGAAGTAATGTAAATCGGCAGCGTAAAACTGCCTATCTTAAAAGATTTTTCCGCTTGGTCACGGTTCTGGTGATGGTCTGCGGATTGTGGAGCGGGGTGGCGCAAGGGCAATGGGATGCCCGTTTCGTTCAAGGAAGCACACAAGCAACGAGATACTCGGCTGCTGAACAAGCCGCGATCAACCGAGCCCTCGATTACATCAATGAAGTTATTCCGGGATTGTCGAACAAAACCATTACTTTCGATAAACATCCTACAGGAGATGACGGTTCTATGCTAATGGCTCATTCTCACAGTGGCGGGAATGGGATTTCTTTTGGGTCGGCATTCGAGGCTAAAAATACAAAAGGTCAGGTTGTTGGAAGGGGTTGGGATGCGACAATAAATACGCAATTGTTGCAAGTGGGTGGCACGTTTGGCGCAAATATGCAAGCCACTGCAATCCATGAACTGGGACACCAGTTGGGGATTACTGCCAATGTCGTTGCGACAAAACCTGGTGAACTGACAGGTTACGATGGAGAATATATTGGAAGAATCGATATTCCAAAGGTCGGTTGGCTGTTTGCACCGACTATTGTGATGCAAAGGGACGCTTTTTACTGGCAGGAATTGACTTCATGGGATGAACTCATTCGAATAGATAACGTTGGTAAACTACCTGGCTGGGTGAAACGTAGCGACAATCTCCCCTGGCCGCTTGATCACCAAGACTATTATCGATATTGGGTAGTGTTTCCGTATGTGGCCCTGGAGTCACTTCAAAACCGTCTCACATTTCACGGTACAAATGCCGTTAGCGTGTTTGGCTCGCCCGTTCCAGTCGAAACCGGTCAAACAGAATCCGTTTTCAATTTTGCAAGTGTTGGTGGCTCTCTTTATTATCATCCATTCACGAATAACGGGATAATGAACGCCACCGGTGGTGTGACTGAGCGTCCATTCTTTTCCGAAGTGGAGTTAGCAATTCTCAAGGATGTTGGCAATACCTCGATTAAGTTGGAAGACCATTTTGGACGTTCGATTTATCAATATGGTACTGGAACAATCACAAATGGTACTGGAACAATCACAAATTCAACGGATTGGTCAAGTAAAAATAACAAGATGTATGCCGTTGGGTTGCATGTTGTGGGCGGTGGTGAACCGATAAGAAACGCCGCCGGAGAGGTAACAGGCCATAGAACTGGGTACACGATAAACAATACCGCTGATTTAAGTGCCAATGGTTTTGCCGGTGCTGGTATCCGTATCGAAGGAAACAACAACACTGTAAGAGTTCGCAGCAACTCCACCGTTTCCGCAAACGGTCAAGACGGCATCGGCGTTCTTGTTATCTGGGGAACCGGAAACACCATTATCAATAACGGTACGATTAGTGCGACCGGTCAGAATGGCATCGGTGTCTATCTTGATGCTGAAATCAATGAATTTATACACAGAGGGACTATAAATGTGGACAAATCCAATGGTGGAATCCATATTCATCATGGTCCCAATGACAGACAGGCTATTGTTAATATGGTTCGAGGCGGTAGTTTTCAGAACAATGGGAATCCCACCACCCCAAGAATTAGAAATCAAAATGGCAACGTTAGTTTGACACTAACGATGGGCAAACTTTTCGACTCAAATGACAATCTAATTGGCGGCGATAGTGCATTTAACATGACCTTTGGCAATGACACTGAATTTGACGGTCTGATTGACGTTGAAACATGGGGCGGTATAACCACATTCAATATGTCAACACTCAATCTCAACCAAGGCATCGTCGGTTCTGGAACAGTTGCGTCGACGCTTAATCTTCCGGGCACGGTCAGTTTTTCAACACTGCAACTTGGCAGTGCCGCGAACACGGCTTCCGTATTGGATGGTCAAACGACGGGCAAAGTTACTGTCGCCAGCGGTGTGGAAAACCGGATTAGCGTTAAGAATCTCGCATCGTTTGCAGCCGCGTTTATTAACAACTTCGGCATCATTGAGAACAACACACTTGTCAAAACAGACGGCAGTTTTTGGGATACCGATATGTCGGTCGGTATTAAAAACAATGCCGGTGCGATTATTCGTAACAACACAACCATTGAGTCCGAATGGGGACTTCGCAACCTCAGTAACATTGACAACAATGGGACGATTAACGTCAACTGGGACATAGATAACGTTGCCGGAGCAGCCATTAGCAACACAACCGCGCTCTTGAAGGGCTGGAACTTGAGCAACGCCGGAAACATTCTGACCACCGCTAAAATGGAGATGTTGAACATCGGCAACACCGGCTTGATTGACAACACATGGAATATGAACGTTATCGGCAATGTTGTCAACGGAGTCACCGGCGTTATCACCAACACCGGCACGATGAACGTCGGAAACGATTTGGATAACGCCGGTGTCGTCAACAGATTCACAACTATCAACGTCGGCAATGACCTCTTCAACCGCGCCGGCGGTTTCATTGACGCTGCAAAAATGTCAACCGTGAACGTTGCCCGCAATGGTAATAACTGGGGATTGTTCACCGTAAATGGTGAAGCAAACTTCGGCGGCATTTTCACAAACGAAGATGGACTCGTACAAGGCAAAATTACCGGCACCGGACAAATCGCAACGATAGGCGGTTTCGTCAATGAAGGCATCATCGCGCCGGGCAACAGCATCGGAACGCTGACCGTTGCCGGTCCGTTCACGAACAATCCTACGGGTAGATTCGAAATCGAAGTTGACCCGTCGCACTATCCGAACCAGCCGATAGCGGGCTTTCATAACGACCTCGTTAACGTGATTGACAATCCCGCAACTGTTCTGAAAGACGGTGCCGCGACTGTCAACGGCGGCTTGGTTGACGTTGATGCGCCGAGCAATGACAAGACGAAGAACGCAGCACCGGCGCGCTATGTCGGCAATACGAAGTATACCTTCCTCGATACCGAAGATGGTCTCACGGTCAATGCGAAAATCACTGCCGTCAACCCGCCGGACTTGCTGTTGTTTGACTTCCTCGCTGATACTGATTACACCAAGTCGTATTGGCTTGACGTTCAGCGGCACTATTATTACGGTCCGTTTGGCGACACGTTTAATCAGATTGCTGTCGGAAACTATCTCGATGACATCGGACTCGACCCGGATCCGCTAGGCGATTTCTTCGATGTGCTTGTTGCACTCGATAAGTTGAACGCCGGTATTCCGCATCGCGCCGGAATTTCACGGGCAGCGAAGTTTGCCGAAGACCAAATGAGCGGTGCAATTTACGGAACGCTTGCTCAAAGCAGCATCACGAACACGACCATCGTTAACAACACGCTGAACGATGTTCTTCGCCGCGATGCCTTCGGCGGTAAAGCGAGTTCCTGTGACCCCTGCGATATGATTATCAGGAGTTCGGGCAAGTCGTTCAACCGAAATACTTGGGGGCTCGGTTTCGGAACGAGCGGCAATACCGAACATGACGGCAACGCTTACGGTTATGACCAATCGTTTGGCGGCACCATCGTGGGTGTTGACCGCACCAGCAAACGGACTCGCACAGGAGCGTATGCTTCTTACGGTGAAGGACGCATAACCAGTAACCTCCTTGACCGGAGCAAGTCGAAAGAATTTTTGGCAGGCATCTATTTCCGTAAGGAAATGAACATCGGCTATGCTCTCTTGAGCGGCGGTCTCGGATATAATGAGTATGATACGGAGCGGACGATTTCGTTTGTCAATCGCAGAACGAAGAATGAGCATAACGCTTTTGTCGGCACAGTGTACGCTGAACGCGGACTTGAATTCAAAATGAAAAAAGCCAAAGTTCAGCCGTTCTTCGGTTTGCAGTATGTCGGCAATCAACAGGATAGTTTCACCGAAACCGGTGCGGACAGTTTGAACTTGCTCGGCGA
>WRCR01000199.1 GCA_009783865.1 Planctomycetaceae bacterium
CCCCATTTTTATCAATACCTTCAAGTCCAGGTGCTTGATCCAAGTCAATTTCAATAATTTCGCTTTTATCGTCATTTATGCTGCCTTGCTCACCTGGATTTACTATATCACTATCAACAGTAAACCGCCGCTCTTGATAAAACCGCCGCGGCGGTTATGAGCTTTTATTACAGTATTTTTCGTTCTTTTTCCGGCAGTTTCAATAGTTCTTTTCGGCAAAGTTCCGCAAGTTGCTGCATTGTTTTCAGCGGCAATGTTTCGGCGCGGACATTCGCATCGAAATGCATTTCAGCCATTATTTCGTCTATCCGAAGTTTCGGAATCGTGTCCTTGAAAGCACTGCAAAGTTCCGCCCGCAGAAATTTACGCCGATGAAAGAAAATTGCCCGTGAAAATTCGTTCCAGTATTTCAAGTCGGGAATCTTCGCCCGCTTTTTTTCGTCCAAGAATAGCCGGACTATTGCGGAGTCAACTTTCGGTCTTGGAAAAAACACATTCGGAGGCATTATCCGAACAATTTCGGTGCGGCACTGCGATTGCGTCCAGAGCGACAGCGCGCCCCAATCTTTCTTGCCCGGCTTTGCGGTTATGCGGTCTGCAAGTTCTTTCTGTATTGTGACGCACATTAAAACCGGCGGATGTTCTGTTAGAAGAAGATTCGTTATCAGCGGAGTCGCAATACTATACGGCAGATTGGAAACAAGTTTGAATCGGCGTTTTGTGCCGTCGGACAGCGGTATTGCCAATTCTTCATAAACGGCATCGAGGACTTCCTGCCGCAACTTGTTTTTGTTTTTCAGAATATCACAGTTAAAGAAACGGACGTTGTCATGCCCGAAGAGTTCCTGTTTTGCAAGGTTTTGCATAACGGGGTCGACATCAACGGTAATAACGGCG
Organism: Planctomycetaceae bacterium; assembly: GCA_009783865.1. Lineage (GTDB taxonomy): Bacteria > Planctomycetota > Planctomycetia > Pirellulales > Thermoguttaceae > WRKP01. The sequence continues at coordinate 898 of WRCR01000199.1, forward strand.
GCGGCTTTTTCCGCCATTGGAGCAGTCAGCGAACCGGTGCCGGTGCCGACTTCGAGGACGACATCGTTCTTTTCGATATTGCCGGACTCGTGCAGCAGGCGCAGCAGATTCAAATCGATGAGGAAGTTTTGACCTAGCCGGGTTTGCGGACGGATACCCATCGCTTCAAACTTCGCCATCAGATAACTTTGCGTCTGGTTAACTGCCATTACTTCAGTGTTTTAAACACTTCTCCTGCCGCTTCGATGGTCGCCGCTATTTCTTTTTCCGTTATCGGGACAGACATAAAAAATGCTTCAAATTGGCTGCACGGGAAATAAAAGCCGCGCTCTAACATTCCCCAGAAATACTTTGCGTAGCGTTCTGTGTTGCAGCGTGAAACGGAATCCCAGTCGGTAATTTTTCGTGAAAGACATCCGCCGGTCGAACTCGTTGCGGTAGTTAATTCAACAACAGCACCGTTCACGGATATATGCCCCTGCCGGTTTTTGTTTGCGTCATCTCTATCGGCTTCGTCCGAAAGGAAAAACAGTGTCATCATTGAACCGATTTGTTCCACATAGACGGGGATTCCAGCGTTACGTGCTTCATCTTCGAGTCCTTCCGCCAGCATTGCGCACTTGCGTTCCAGCAGTGAGAACGTGCTGCCTTCCAGCAAGACCTGAAGCGTTGCAATACCGGCTGCCATCGCCAGCGGATTACCGCTCAAGGTTCCCGCCTGAAAGACCTTTCCGACTGGCAGGATGTTGTCCATGATTTCGGCTTTGCCGCCGTAAGCACCGACCGGAAGCCCGCCGCCGATAACCTTTCCCAGCGTGGTAATGTCGGGTGTGATGCTGAAACGCTGTCCCGCCCCGGCTTTACCGGCGCGGCAGCCGCTCAAGACCTCATCGAAAATCAAAACGGCATCGTTTGCTTGAGTCAAGTGCCGCAATTCATACAGGAAATTGGAATTGCCGATGACGCAGCCCATGTTGCCGGCAACCGGTTCGACTATCACCGCTGCAATTTCACTGCCCTGTTTTTGGAAAGTATCCTTAATTGCTTGTACATCGTTGTAGGGCAGGAGAATCGTGTCCTGAACTGCACCGGACGTAACTCCCGGCGAATTGGGAACGCCGAGCGTTGCGGCTGAACTTCCCGCGGCGACAAGCAGCGAATCAACATGTCCGTGATAATTGCCGATGAACTTCACGATTTTGTCTCTGCCGGTATAACCTCGCGCCAGCCGAATTGCCGACATCACCGCTTCAGTACCGGAGTTGACAAAACGGATTTTTTCGATAGGCGGATAAAGGTCTATCAGGGTTTTCGCCAACTCGTTTTCTTGCGGAGTCGGTGCGCCGAAACTTGTTCCCTTTGCGGCGGTACTTTGGATTGCTTCTGTTACTTTCAGATGAGCGTATCCGAGTATCATAGGTCCCCATGATTGGACGTAGTCAAGATAGCGGTTTCCGTCAACGTCAACGAGATATGCACCCTCGCCGCTGTCAATGAAAACGGGATTGCCGCCGACTGCCCCGAAAGCACGTGCGGGACTATTCACGCCGCCCGGTATTAGCGTTTTTGCTTCCGAAAAGAACGCTTCGCTTTTTGAATGTTCCGGCATCGAATTAAAATTGTATGTTGTACAAATACGGTTATTTTATTTCCAGAAAGGTCAGCACACTGAACGCACCTACGATGAGAGACGCAACAATCATACCGATGTCGACCATCGCTCCGCCGTCCTTGCCGAAAGGAAAACCGGCAGCGAGATTCATAAGGAACACCAGCAAAAGAATACCGGCAATAACGAGCGAAACAATACAAAGGATTTTTGGCATAACGGAAACCTTTGCCGCGAAACTAAAAATGAAAACTGAAAATAACTTTATGCTATTTTACACTATTAAATACATTATTGCAAGGGCAGGAAATTATTTCCCTGTCTAGCCCAGCCGACCATCTTCCGTGCTTTTCTCTTGGCTGTGAATTTGAATCTCCGGTGCGTTGCCGAGCATCGACAACATTTGGAGCATTGCGTTCAGGTGCATGAACTTCGCTCCGAAGCGGTCAATGAACTCGCTTAGCGCGAATTCGCTGTCCAGCAGGGACTCGGAATATTCGACTTCCTCCGTAACAACGGACAGCAAATCTGTTTGGATACGCTCAAGTTTCGAGGCAGCCGAGCGGCAGTTCTCCGCCAAAATCGGATGCGCCTTTTTCCAAAGGGCTAACTCGAAAGTCCGGCGGTGTGTCTTATGGTTAATCTGTGCTAGGAGGTCTTCCATAACTTTCGTCTGCCGTTCCTGACCGGTAATCATCTCCCGCATTAGAGAACATAAATCACTTATTGTTCCTTCCTTTTCTGGAGCGGGTTGCGGGGTTGCAGAGAAAACATCTATCTGGGAAATATATGAACCTTTCGGATTATTTAGCATCGAAGGAATAAAAGTTAATGGATTGAAAACAAACAGAACATAATAATGATAAAACAAATTCCGTGAAAAGCGAGTACCCCCCAAATTATTTTTTTGCCGTGACGACTGCGCTCATTGTACCAGCCGGTATCGCAAAACGGACATCACGAAACCCTGCCGCTTCCAAATCGCAGCGGATTTCGTCAAAGTCGTAACACTTTCCCGCTGCTGTTCCTATTAGCATGTTAATGGCAAAGAGCGTTCCCGCCGCTGGTTTTGTATGCGTTGAATCCATAACGAAGTCGCGCACCGCTATTGTTCCGCCGCTCTCCAGTGCCTGATAAACATTCTTGTACAACGCTTGCGATTTTGCATTGTCAAACTGATGAATAATTGCGCTGACCCACGCAAAGTCCGCTCCGCCCGGCAGTGTATCCGTTTCAAAATCGCCGCTGATGAATCGGACTTTACCGCTGAACTCGCTTCTGGCAAACCGTTTTTCCGCTTCTTGAACTGCCGCCGGTCTGTCGAAAAGAATTGCCTGTGCTTTCGGATTGCGTTTGAGAAATGTCAAAGTGTAAGTGCCGGACGCGCCTCCAACATCGAGCATACATTTGAAATTCAGCAGACCTGCTTTCTGCATTTCATCGGCAAGTTGTTCCACAAATGAGATGCCGATGGAATTCATTGCCAAGACGAATGAGCGGAAGTCCTCTTCCGCACCGAGCATGCTTGCGATTCTTTCGGCGGGCTTTCCGGTTTTCAAAGTCGTTGAGAGTTGCGACCAATTCCGCAGACAGTTCATGCGGTGCCGCAGCATCGGAATGAACGAGTTTTTGTGCGAATTGATGTCAAGCAGTTCTTTGAATCCTTCGGCAACTTCATACCGGGGGTCATCTGTGCCGCAATCAATACGGTTGAGATACCCTAATGCCGTTAGGGCGTTGAGAACGGTGATGGTTGCCCGCAAGTCGGTTTGACATTGTGCTGTTAATTCGTTTGCAGTGAGCGGCTGCCGAGTCAGCGGCGTGAATAAATCAACTTCGGCGGCACCGGTTAGAACGCATACTTCTTCGTATTGCCGGGAAGCGGCTTCAAGTTTATCGTAGGCAGACATAAGATTGATATGGACAGTGTTTATTTCCTAAAGAAGTTAGTATAACGCCGTGCTGTGGGAATTACAACATTACGAGCGGCGGGTGATAACCCGCGGGTGTGTAAAAGTCGGCAGTTATCTGAATGCCCTATTAAGCAATACTTCCAACAGCAGCGGAATCAAAGAACGCATCGCTCTTGCACGATGACTGATTGCCCGCTTGACTGCCGGAGTTAACGCACCAAACGTACTATGGTATTCGATAACTTCAAACAAAGGGTCGTAGCCGAAACCGCCTGTTCCGCTGGGTTCAAACAAAATTCGTCCTCGGCAAAGTCCCTTGCTCTCACAGCGGATTTCACCGGTTGGGTCAGCAACGGCGGCGGTACAAACGTAATGTGCCGTCCGCTTCTCAAGCGGAATATCAGCCAACCTTTCTAACAAGAACCGGTTATTATCCGCATCGGAAGAATTAGCGGAAACATTATGGGAAACACCGTCGGCGGCAAATCGGGCGGAAAATACCCCCGGTGCGCCGTCAAGTGCGTCCACGCACAAACCGCTGTCTTCGCCGATAACCCAGCGGTTCAGGAAAATTGCCTGTTCCCTTGCTTTTTTTCGGGCATTGTCAATGAATGTTTCGCCGTCCTCCTGCACCGTCAACTTTTCGGAAAAGTCGGCAAGCGTTTTAACGGCGATTTCATGCGGTTCTAACAACTCGGATAATTCCAAACCCTTTTTCCGATTGTTGGTGCCAAGGACGATTTCAAACATAAGTCAATACGGCGCAAGTAGGATTAACTGTGTAGGATTAAAATCCTACGCTAAGGGGTTTAATAAATATCGATTGGCGATTGTTATGCCGCTGACAATAGCACCGATGATGCCAACCATTCCTTGGTCGGTGCCGCATACGAAAAGATTCTCAAGATGTGTTCTGCCGTCATAACGTTTCTCCGGCGCGCCGTAAATTGCTCCGTATTCCTTGCCGGTAAATCGGCGAATCGTCAGCGGTGTGAACATATCGGTATCAATAACATAATTTCGGAAGTCCGGTACAAACCGCACTGCCGACTCCATCGCTTTCTGATACCAATACTCTTTTTGTTGACGATATTCCTCTTCCGGCATGTTTTTCCATCGTTCAAAGTTTGCCAGCGCGGTTATCCGCATGATACCATCATTGAGCGATTCATCGTAGGCAAAATTATTCGGCGTACATATCACGCCGCTGCGCAAATCCACCGGCGAATCAGGATTTTCGTAAGAGAACCTCTCGGAATCATTGAAAAAAACAATCGTTTTACGATGTCCGAATTGTTTCGGCTCTCTGTCGAGAACACTAATCGTTTCGATAAATCCCAGCCGGCTGCTGTTAGCGTCCGAAGTATTCTGATTGTTGGCAGCACCGCATAGATTCAGTGTTTCATCATAGCCCGCTGATGAAAGGACATTTCTTGCTTCGATTTCTTTACCGTCATTTAACTGAATTTTTTCAACGCGTCCTTTGCTGGAAAAGATTTTTTTCACGCCGGTTCTCAAACGCAGTTCGCCGCCCAGTGATTTGAATTTCTGCAAAAGGTTTTTAATGATAATGCGTACCCCGTCAAAGGGTCGGGCGAAGCCCTCGAGGAAAATTGAGCGGAACATGATACAGAATTGTCCGAATTCCATATCTCGTTCTTTTGCTCCGCCGTAATATAACAGCGGACAGAACAGCATATCTGCGAGCAGCGGTTCGGTAATGTGCCTGCTGACAAATTCCCTAGCGGAACCGCCGGAAGCCCCCAAACCGAGTTGGTCGTAATCGAGCAGTTCGTTGACCATTCTCATTAAGCCGTCGACTTGTTTCGGAAACGCACGGCGTACTTCTTCCACAAAGAATTCAAAGTGGTTATTGAAGTTGAGAACAACGTTTGGAAAAGCGATAGCCGAACCGATTTGCGGGACGAGGGCAAGTTCGTCCCAGGTAAGCCGCAGGTGCCGCAACAGTCGGGAAAGAGGTCCCGACTTTGTCCCTTTCGGAACGTAGTTTGTCAAGGCGTGCAATCCGACATCGAGGGTTCTGCCCCGCTGCCGATAAAAGGAATTGAGTCCGCCTACCGAGTAATGCTGTTCGAGGATGCAAACCCGCTGATTGTAATGGGCGAGGCGGATACCGGCAGCAAGACCGGACATACCGGCACCGATTATGACAGTATCGTAAGACATTGCAGGAACGAAAAATTCTATTTAGGAAAAACTCACCACGGTACCATTTTCGCATATTTTTCGGAATTGGCAAGGGGAAAAGTGCCGCTTTAAGCGTTTTATAGACGGCGGTTAAACTTTTTTCCAAAGAATTGCTGTTTTTTGAATTTCCCCTCTATTGACAGGAGGATTTTTTTCTGTAAAATCATCCCGAAATGTGGATTTCTTCCATTTACTTTTCGTACAATTCCCCCATTATGAAACTTCTTTTTACAAATTTATTCTTTCCTGTTGCAGGCAGTGGAACTGAAAGAATAGGTGGTTTGAGGGGGGGAAACGAACACATTATTTAGTCGAAAATTCGCTCTTCTTTTACGCATTTTCCGTCGTTTGCGTTGCGCATCTTTGTTGGCACAAGCGGCGGTTTTTCTGTTTTGCTATTCCCCTAAACTTAAGGAATTACTCCGATGAAAAAGATTTCTCATAAGAAGTTCTCGTTTAATCGTCAACTGCGGCATGAAACGCTTGAAGCGAGGGAAATGCTGGCGGTCAATCCGTTGTTATGTAATCCGGCAGTTATCACTGCCGGCTCGTATGCAGACGAAACAATGCAATACGAGCCGCCGGTGATAACCGGCGGAGAACTCGGCGAGTTAACACTCGCCGCTCAAAATGAAGAACTAATATCCTTCGCCGC
>WRCR01000200.1 GCA_009783865.1 Planctomycetaceae bacterium
AACCAATATGACATTCGACCCGGAGCAACTTGACAAACTCGATTACCTCATCGCCGCCTTGAAGAAACATGGAGTATACGTCAATCTCAACTTGCACGTCATACGGGAACTGGACGAGCGCGACGGCTTCCCGCCGAATGTCAACCGTCCTCTTCATGACAAAGGACTCGACCATTTTTATCGTCCTTTGATTGATGCCAACAAGAAATACGCTAAGGATTTATTGGAACACGTCAATCCTTACACCGGTATCGCCTATAAGGACGAACCGGCGGTCGCAATGATTGAAATCAACAACGAAAACGGTCTCGTTTGTTTGTGGGCTGGTTCGTGGAACGGTATCGACCAAATCCGCGACCCGTTCCTTGCTGACTTCCGCCGGCATTGGAATGACTGGCTCGTCAAAAAGTATAAAGACGATGCGGCTCTTCGCAAAGCGTGGGGCTGTATGTCCGAACCGCTCGGTGATGAAATGCTCAAAAACGGCGGCTTTGCCGACGGGTACATTCCCAGAGGACCGGACTGGTCTTTGCAGACCAACGCTCAAACCGATGTACCGATGAGCAACGCCGACGGTGTTCTCAAAATCGATGTCAAGAAAAAGAGCGATGTCGGTTGGCTGCCGCAACTTCTCGGCTTCGGATTCGCTGTGAAGAAAGACCAACTTTACACGCTGGAATTCAAAGCAAAGGCGAGTCAGGAAACGCCCATCAGCATCGGCGTTGACATGAGCGGTTCGCCGTGGCAAAACCTCGGTTTCATTACGAAAGAAACGTTTTCAACCGACTGGCAGACCTTTCGCCGCACATTCACGGCAAATCAGGACAACGAGGACGCCCGAATATATTTCAACGGATTCAAGGAAGGCGGCGTTTATGAAATTGACTTCGTTTCGCTCAAACCGGGCGGAACTATCAGTATGCCAATGGAAAATCATATCGCAGATGCTCCCGAAAAAGAATCGTCACTCGGAACCGTGCCGGTTATCTGGCAGAAAAAAGCCGGGCACTATCCCAAGGCAGCGGTAGATGACTTCTGCGACTTCCTTTACGATGTCGAAGCAAAATACTGGGACGAAATGTACCGCTTTCTAAAAGACGAAATCAAAGTCAAGCAGCCGGTGTCGGGAACGCAACTCGTCTTCGGTTCGACACACGCTCAAGCGAAAATGGACTATTGCGACATTCACGCCTATTGGAATCATCCGGCATTTCCGCGCCGCGCTTGGGACGGAAACGATTGGTATATCCGCAATCGGGCTTTGGTCAATAACTTGAATCAGTCGATTTTGCCGCACCTTGCGCCGAAGCGGGTTTGGGGCAAACCGTACACGGTGAGCGAATATAATCATCCGTTTCCGAATCAATACGCCGCCGAGGGATTGCCGCTGATTGCCGCCTTCGGTGCGTTTCAGGATTGGGACGGCATTTTTTCGTTTGATTACGCCAGTTCAAAAGGTACCGAACCGCAAATGATGTCGGGCTTTTTCAATATCGCCGGCAGCACTGTTCAAATGGCGCATAGCATTGCCTGCAAGGTACTGTTCGATACGGAAATCGAGGTCCCGACACTCGTTGCCCGAATGACCGCTGCGGAAGCCGAAGCCAAAGAACGTGACGCGCTCAAGAAAACGAAATATCCTTCTAACATCAGTTTTTCAACTTTCGGATTAGACCCCGCTTTGGCATTGACACATCGAGTCGCGGTCGATGTTAATGCGAAAGCCCAAGAGATTTCCTCGGTGAAGCCGCTCGACATCAAGCCGGACAGATGGGACTTAACTTGGATTGCCAATAATGCGTGGATATTCTTTTACAATTATAAAGAAGCAAATGACGGCGGTACTTGGTTGTCAACACCGCAAGTATGTTTGTACACCGGCTTTTTGGTAGGCACTCGGCAAGTTAATTTCAACCATATTAGACCGGATACGGTATCGTTTCGATTTGACGAGAAACCGAATCTCGGTTGGACAACGGCAACGCTGACTCGCCTTGATGACGAGAAGAACGGACCGGAACGGTACCTGTTTGTTATTACGGGTGAAACGCGAAATACCGATATGGTCATTGAGAAACTTGACGGTGACAAAATCACCTTCGGCAATCGTTGGGGCAAGGCACCGGTACTCTGCGAAGGCGTTGCCGCTAAACTGTTCTGGCAGAACGTAAAACCGGAAAGAATCCGGTGCTGGGTACTCGACGAATCCGGTCATCGGCAGCAGGAAATCCCAATTGGAAAAGACGGCGGCAATGCGGTTATCGAAACGAAGCCGGAGTACAAGACGATTTGGTACGAGATTGAAGTTGCGCCGTAGTTTAATCATTTAGCCGGTACTCCGGCTATTCCATATCCATCACCGGCAAAACCAGTTCTCCGCGTTTCTGCTTTTCTTCATCAACAAAAGCACCGAGACGCGGCGCGTTTGCGTCAAGCCAAAGGAAAATCCGTAATCGGTCTTCCGCCGAAACAACTTCACGATGATTTTCGTCTAGCAGCACTTGTCCCAATCGGCTGTTTGCTGCACCGATACTGCCCGGCATTGACCGCGAACCGCCTGACTCACCGGAAGTCATCGTTGTTTTCATCATGCCGCCTGCAAAGAAAAACACGTATTTCTTTAAGTCCGCAAAATCCATTTTCTCCGGTCCCGCCTGCTGTTTCCGATGACACTCGACACAACTTTTCTCGAACACCGGCTTAACCGTTCTGTAAAAACTAACTGGTTCCGGTTCACCGGTTTCCGATTGTTTGATTTCCGTCTGCAACTTTGACGGCGGACGGCGGAACGCTTTCGCATTACTGATATTCGGCAGCGTTTCATTCGTCTGTTCATGACAGCCGGTACAAAACAACTGCTCGCCGGGATGAACAACTGCAACCGCTCTCATCGTTTGAACCGCTGCACCGTTTGCGTCCAGCGTTTGAAAGAGCAACTGCTTTTTCGGCGGTGCTTCAAAGAACACACTGCCGTCATCTTCCACCGGTACAACTCCGAGCGGCATCCGCGGCGTGTTCTCCGGTGCATAACCTATATCCGGCTGATTCATCCAAGGATTCGGTTTCGGAAACACTTGAAAAACCCGCACCGCTTTGATGGGGCGGTCTTTAGGCAGCGGCAAATCACTGACGTTAACATTAACGATACCGATAGTTGCAGTTTGCGTCTTACCGATATTATCAACGCCGTGCGCTGTTTGCTGCGGTATCACCGGCGGTCTCTTCCGCGCTTGCACCGGCGTTGGTTCCGTCAGGCGCAATCGGGCATCGTAACCAACCGGCAAGATTTCTCTTTCGCAAATCAATTCCTCGTTTCCGAAGCGGTCAAGTAAAACGAGTTCTTCCCACGAATTGCAAAGAAACGTGTTTTCATTCAACGGATAAGGCGAACCATAACGGTATTGACTTCGTCCCGGACTTTCGCTTTCAGGAAACGGCACATACGGCGTTATGCGGCGGACTTGATTCATGTGGTAATCGTTCTTCTCCCGCAAATCCAAAATGCAAAGCGAACCGAAAGTCTCGCCGTGATGCGGTGCCGCCGTGAAAATATACTTATGCGAATCGGGGATTGCTTTGATTTGCATTTCGGTCATCGGCAGCGCACTCGGAGCATCAGGACAGTTTCCGAAACGATGGTCGCCGTGTTTCTTGCCGACAAGAAAATTGACATCGTCAACAAGTTCCGCAAGCGGTTTGCCCTTGTCGTAATCGTCCATTTCCTTCATCGCAGCCGAAGTACCGTTAATTTTACTCAACGGATTATGTTTCAAGGTATGCCAAGGCAGCGGATAATTGCCATGCGGCGCGCGCGGATTGCGTCCATCAGGAAAACAAGTCCAAAAGTTTGAACCGAGACAATTTTCGCGGTCGGTGTAATCCCAGCGGGTATAAACCAGCATACCGTTGTTGTCAACGCTCGGCTGCCACTCGCTTGTTTCAAAATAACTTATAGGATAAACGTCGCTGCCGTTGTTTTTCATGCTGTGCAGCGTGTAAGTTGTAACCCGCAGCCAAGCGGACTCTGCAAAACATCGGATAAAACCGCCGCGCCGTTCTGATATGAAGACAACCCGTCCATCCGGCATCGGACACGGGTCGAAGTCATTAAACGCACCATCCGTCAGTTGCGTTATATCCGAACCGTTGATGTTCATTTTGAAAATATGCCATGCAGTATCCGGTGTCCAGAGCCAGCGGTGTTCCTGCGAACCATTATGAGCGAAATAGACGGTTTCGCCGTCATAATCCAAGCGCGGACAATTAAACGAGCCGTAATCGAGTTGCTTGCCGACTAAACGGTTTTCAATACCGGAAGATATTGTTCGTCCTTTTATGAGGTCTTTGATAATCGGCGTTTTTGCCCGCCAATTTTCAATGGTAAAAATCCCGCCGCCGTGAATCGTGTTGAAACCGTAATTCTGCGTTGCGAAATGTCCGCCCATTCGGTCAGTGTTGAATTGATTCGTCAAGCGGCTTCCGGCATAATTAGCACGGGCTAGGAACATTATCTTGTCAAGCGAATTCACTGCCGGGTCGGCAAACATTATTTGACGGCGCAGCGCACAAACCGCCGCATAGTCGCCGGTTGTCCAATCCGATTCCTGTTTCTTCGCAAACGCTTCTGACAGGATTTTCAAGTTATGATGCAAACGCTGTGTTGTTTCATTTTTCGGCAATGAACCAAGCAATAGCAATGCAGTGCAGCGGCGCAGAACAACCTGTGCAGGATGTATTTCTTCCGGCAAAATGAGTGCCTGTTTATCATAAACCTGTTCTGCTGCACCGCGAGGCAATTTTGTTGTACCGCTGATTTGATTTTGCAAATCGGCGAACATTTCTCCCCAATACGCAAGTACAGCCGGGCGAAACTCTTCCGCATTAATACCGTCAAGACGATAATCCTGAACCGCTTTCCGCAAATCATCTGTCGTGATTGTCAAGCGCGGAACATCTTTGTACGGCTTGTCTTGCGGGTTTTCGTTAAACGCTTTCGGTTCAACGGCTTCGCCCGAAGTTGGAAATAACCGCTCAATCAACGATGAACGTATCCCTGCTGTGAAGCCGCAGAGTTCTCCGATTTTACCGTCAATTCGATATAACAATTTCTGCGGTTTGATTCCGTATTGTTCGCAGACCTTCTGCATTGACGGCGAAAGTTTGTTTTCCGGTTTTGTGTCCATACTGTCTGTCAGCGGTTCAAAGTCGCAGGATAACAATAGTTGTTCATTTTCGCCGAAGACACGTAGGTTATCGATTGTCCCGCTGCACGCCAAACGCCCTTCAACCAATGAACCAACGGCAAACACTGTATTGTCCGGTGTCTTTGTTTCAGGACGGTTTAACGGTATTGAGCCGATAAATTGTCCGTTGCAAGAAAGTGCTGCCTTGTTGTCGCGGAATTCCAAAATTACTTTATGCCAGTTTCCATCTGCAATGCTGTACTTTGTATGCAAGTGGTCGGGATTATTGCCGGGCATATAGACGGTAATAAAACCGGTTACCGGCATTGTGAAAAGTTCCCAGTGCCGCGGCGAGGACTTCGGCTCATGTGCCGCAAGAATGTTGTAGGACTTCGCGCTGTCAATTTTGACAAGCATTTCAAGTGTTAGCGGCTGTCTGTTGAGTTCCGGCACACCCGGCAGCATCAAGCCACTGTTTTTCGGTTCGAATGCCTGTCCGTGTTCTTTATCAACAGAATCCGCAGTTGCGGCGGCAATGGTTTCCGTTGTATCAACTGCGGTGTCAACCGGCGCAATGCGATACATCAGCGGCGGCAGTTGCGCAAATGCCGTTCCGGCATATAGAAACAGGATAAAAACGGACAAGTATATTTGCGGTGTTTTCATAACCGGCTTAGTCCGACTGCAAGTTTCCCGACAAACCACTAAACCGCCTAACAACAAGCCCTGACTCAAAAAATTTTTGCAAAGCCAAAACCCTAAAAAACAAGGCGCAAATGCCTGCAAATGCGTTTCTTTTACCTGGACTACCTGATTTAACTTTATTTCATCCATTTTAATATTTAGTGGTGAGTGACGAGTGGTTAGCGGCGAGTGTGATAACTGGCGGAAATGATAACATATTTGAAAACGTTGGCAATAGCAAAAAGTGCCGGTTGGAGTGGCGAGAGAGCCGCCGACTGCGTCGGCGTTATTTAGCACTCATTTCCGTCCAATCGGTACATAACCGGACTCGCGGACAACTTTGGCACCCTCATCACTGGTAAGCCATTGGGCAACGGCTTTCGCCTTATCGGGTCCGTCCTTGCGGACAACGGCAACACATTCGTACAACAGCGGATATGTTCCATCATCAACCGTCTGCGGTGTTGGTTCAATTCCATTGATGCGTATTGTGCGGGTGTACGGACTTCGTACCATATATCGGTCAAAATAAAGGATAGTGTAGCCGATGCCATTCGTAATCTGTTCCATGAAATCATATACGCCGTCCATACTCTTCACAAGTTGGTAAAGCAACCCATCTTTGACCATCTGGTCTTTCATGACCAATTCACGCATCAATTCTTCGCTGCCGGAATTACGGTTACGTATAAACGGAAGTATGACACTGCTGTTGAGTCCGCCAACCTGTTTCCATTTTGTTGTTCCGCCGGAAAAAATGCTTCGTACTTGTTTCAGTGTTAGATCCCGTACCGGATTGTGACGATTTGTTAAAAAAACAAAGGCATCCTTCGCAAAGGGATAGTACTCCAACTCGACATTCTTTTGCTTCATCAATGCCAGTTCGTCTTCCGAGGGCATCCTTGAGACCAGAGCAATGTCCCGACGACCTTCAATGAGATTGACATACGCCTCATGCGTTTGCGAGAATTTCCATCGGTCAAGAGACGCAACATCAATTTTTTCACTTTGTTCTTCAATCGCCGGAAGTACGGTCGATGGTCTTGCAGGCGGATCACCGGACTTCAGTGACATACTGACTTCTTCGTTTGTTTCCCGGTCAAGGAAGACGACATCTTTCGGCATTTCCGGCGGGGGAGGCGGTTTGGTCAGTGAACCGACGGGTCTTGTGAACGGACCATTCCATTCCCAGGTCAGATGTGCGGCATGAGTCCCAATGATTTTTGCCAAGGGTTTCGTACTGGTCGAACCGTCCCAGCGCAGTAAAGCATCAATGGTCAAATCCAAAGCGTCCAGTGCCGGTGTTTCCTTGACACTGACTGGTGCCAA
>WRCR01000201.1 GCA_009783865.1 Planctomycetaceae bacterium
ATCAAGCCCGAAAATGTCAGAAAAGACCGGGAAGGCAAAGATACCGGCGGGTTGGAACGGACACTCATCCGAATGGAAGAACGCCTTAATAAACCGCCGAAACCCGACGAGAAACCGCTGACACCGGAAGAAAGAGAATTGCTCACAAAGCAAATTGCGCAACTTAAAGCACAAATCGCAGACGAAATACTCGTCAGCGGCGGAAAAGCACAGGGTTTTGATTTCAAGTCCTCGACCGGTTACGGTTATCAGGACGCGAAACTGAATGTTGACGGTTCCAAAAACACTTACGACAGACCGGCAACCGAAGAGTTAATACGCTGGCGGCTTTATGACCGGACAAGTGCCGGTTTGATGGCGGAATTAGGTTCGCACCAACTCGATGCGTCAAGCATTTTCATTGCGGCAATGCACGGCGGAAAAAAACAATATCCGTTGAGTGTTTCGGCAACATCCACACGGACGATTTTCCCGAACAATCTGGAAACCGATGTGATTGACCGCGATGTCGATGACCACATTCACTGCGTTTTCGATTATGCTGCTCCGGGTTATCACAAAGACGACCCGCTCGGCAAACAGCGGAAAATCACCGTTGCATACAGTTCCATAAACGGAAACGGCTTCGGAGGTTACGGCGAAGAGGTCTTCGGAACAAAAGGTACGCTGGTTATCGACAGAGAAAAGGAAGCGATGTTTTATGACCGGGCGGAAGTCAATTTGAAGACGAAAATCACTGTGAAAACCGATGCCAAGAAGAAACAGGAATTGGTTGTCGAAAAGTCCGATTCCGGCGACCCGCTTTCCGCTGCGATTGCGCTTCAAGCGACCTTCGGCGACATCAGCCGGGGATATTGCGAACAGATTGAACATTGGGCTTGGTGTATCCGCAACAATCCTAAGGCAGACCATTCGCAGCCGATGCCCCGATGCTATCCCGAAGTTGCGATTGCCGATGCGGTTATCGCTTTGACCACCAACATTTCGGCGGCGAGAAGTGAAACGGTGGAATTCAATCCTGAATGGTTTGACGTAACCAAAGATGCAACGCCGGAAGCGGCATTTGCCGAGACCGATGAGTTAAAAAAGCACTATACCCCGAATCTGGGACGCTATACGTAGATCGGATAATTTGTGAGTCAGCCGCGATAATCGTTAAAAGCGGTATTTTCGTTGGTTTATGTCGTGTTGAAATCAAAAGAATTCCTTATTTTTCGGTAAGAGGAATGCCGATAAAGCGAGAGAGCGGGGTTTTCGTGTCCGCTGAATTTGCGTTTTTCGGCTGCAAAGGAAAGGTATGCTATGAATTTACTCGGTAAGATGTTCATTCTACTGATTTTCGTATTGAGCATAACCTTTATGGTGTGGTCGGTTGTTATTTTTATGACTCCTCCGGGCACGAAAGATAAGGAAAAAGAGGTTTCCGAAAGGCTGCAGAAAGCACAATCCTTTGCCAAGCAGCAGACGGAAAGCCGCGACGATATGGTGCGCAAACTTAACGAAGAAATCAGTAATCGGGCTGTGGCTATCTCCACGTTGACTGTGAAAGTTGACGAGTTGGACAAGGAAAACAAAAAATCCCGCGACGACTTGATGCTTCTCAACGAACAAAAAGAACAGCGGATGGGCGATGTAAAGCGGCTGAACACCGCAATGGCTGAAGCACGTACCGAAGTTGATGGACTTCGTAAGGATTTGCAGACAGTGCAGAAAGATTGGGCATCAGAGTACTCCGACCTTGTTGCGAAAGTAGATGAAGCGCACAGTTTGGCAATAAAACTGGCAAATTACCGCAGCGTCGGTGAAAGATTAGCGAAGGACTACCGAGATGCAACAGAGGTTTTAATAAAGCACGGATGGCAGCCCGAAGATAAACTCCAGAACAGTGTCACTCCGAAAGGCATTCACGGTACCATCACCGAAGTCCGTCCCAACGGCTGGGTTGAAATTTCTATCGGTTCGGATTCCGGCATTGCGGAAGGACATCGCCTTGACGTTGTCAGAAACGTTGATGGACGCAGTTCTTACATCGGCAGAATCGAAGTAGTTCGGGCTGAAGCGGATTGTTCGGCAGCGAGAATTTTGCCGGAATACCGCCGCGGCACTATTCAGCAGGACGACATCGTGGAAAATATCAAAGTTAATAAACTGGCAGTGAAGTATTAAAAATAAATCGGCAGGTACTGCCGACAAGAGTTATAATAATCAAGTTCCTCGTTTTTGGGTTGTAAAAGGAAGCGTGTATTATGAGTTTACTCGGTAGAATGTTCATATTGCTGATTTTTATAATGTGCATGGCGTATATGACGCTGGCAGTTGTGATATATCAGACCCATAACAACTGGAAAAAGGCGGCGGACGAAAGAGCAGTGAAGATAAAGGATATCGAAAAACATGCTCAACAAATCGCGGAACGCCGTGACAATTTGCTGGTTCAGAAAAAAGAAGAAATCAGCAAACTAAAGGCGGAAAAATCAACAGCGGATACGCAGGTCGATATGCTTACCAAGAGAAACAAAGAACTCGAAGATGAGCGGACGCAACTCGTTGAGCAGAAAGAACAGAACATTGTCACCGTTAAACTTGCGCACGATAGCATGGTTGCTGCCCGTGCCGAGACCGACGGACTCCGCAAGGATTTACGGACAGCACAGGAACAGTGGGCGACGTTGTATTCTACTCTCGTTGCGAAAACCGACGAAGCACATGACTTGTCGATGAAACTGGCAAGTTACAAAAATGTCGGCGAAAAATTGGCAAAGGATTACCGTGATGCATTGGAGGTCTTGCGGATATTCGGAAAGAAACCCGAACCGGAACTGTATAGCGGAGCCGCTCCGAAAGGTGCCAGAGGAATTGTTACGGAAGTCCGTCCAAACGGCTGGGTTGAAATTTCTATCGGTGAGGACTCTGGCATCGTAAAAGGACATCGCCTTGATGTCATGAGAGATATTGACGGACGCAAGTCCCTCATCGGTAAAATCGAAGTGGTGCGGGCTGAAGCGGACCGTGCCGCGGCAAGAGTCATACCGGAGTACCGCAGAGGCACTGTCCAGCAGGACGATGTAGTGGAAAATATCCAAATCGGTGAACTGACGGCTAAATAGTTTCACCCCTTAACCGGCAGAAAACTCGATAGAAAGGGGAAAAATAATGGCAATCCTAAAGAAAAAGAAAAAAGGAGCGGACGACACTGCTGTTCCGTCTGATGCCTCACCGTTTGGTGAACCCGCAGAAGAAAAACCGGCAAAGAAAAAGAAATCTGCCGAGAAGAAAAGTTCCGGACCGAAGATTGTTGCAAGACCGGATTTTTACACTTTGCTTTTAGGGCTTTCCGTTGCGGCGATGATAATTGCCGTTGTTTTACTGTATATGCACTTGGATGCTTTATGACCAAGTCCGTGAAGTCAACTAAACGGGATATTCTATGTCAAAAAGTTCGTTTCTCGCAGTTTCGTTCTGTGTTTTCACTGTTTTTACCTGCGCTGTTCTTGCGCAGACGACCTACGAATTAGTCAAGCGGATTGATATTGAACCCGTTTGGTCAGGACATCCGGTCGGCTTTGCGCTGCTCACCAAAGACAATGAGCAGTTTGCCGCTTATTACGATGCCGGGCAGAATTTGACAGTTGCCCAGCGTTCACTTGGCAGCAGTCAATGGACTTTCACGAAACTGCCGACGAAAATCGGCTGGGATTCGCATAACTACGTCACGATGGCGGTTGACAGCGGCAACTTCCTTCACGTTTCCGGCAATATGCACTGTGTTCCGCTGATTTACTTCCGCAGTGAAAAGCCGCTCGATGCGTCTTCGCTGAAACAAATCAAGGAAATGACGGGGCAAGACGAAAAACGCTGCACTTATCCGGCGTTTATCAACAGTCCACAGAAGGAACTTTTGTTCACGTATCGGGACGGTTCAAGCGGAAACGGAAAACAAATCTGGAATGTTTATGACGCGGCATCGAAGAAATGGACACGTCTCTTTGATACACCGATGTTCGACGGACAGGATTTGATGAACGCATATTTTCACGGACCTGTTCTTGGACCGGACGGTTATTATCACATCAGTTATATGTGGCGGGATACGCCGGATTGCAGCACGAATCACGATTTGTCATATATCCGCAGTAAGGATATGCGGAACTGGGAAAACAGCCGCGGCGAACCGGTTAAGTTGCCGATTACGATTAAAACCGGCGAGATTATTGACAAGGCGCAGCCGGGCGGCGGCTTGCTGAATCCGGCGCAGTCCATCGGTTTCGACACCGAAAAACGTGTTATTATTTCTTACGGAAGGTACGATGAGAACGGCAACTGGCAGTTATACAACGCCCGGCTAGAAGACGTTACTTGGAAGTACTATCAGACCTCCGATTGGAATTACCGGTGGGATTTCAAGGGCGGCGGCACCATTGTCGGCGAGATTTCGTTTAGTCCGGTGCAGATTCAGGAAGGAAAATTAGTGCAATCGTATCGGCACATCAAGGAAGGCAGCGGCAGATGGTTTCTCGACAATAAAACGCTCAAGCCGATTGGAAAAGCACCTTCACCGGTTCAGTATCCGAAAGAACTCAGCGGCAAGGAACTTGATTTTCCAACGGTTTCAGTGCGTTCCGCGTGGGATTTGCGGGACAGAGGTGAAATGCCTGACACCGGTTCGCCGACTCGATTTGTAATGTATTGGGAAGCGCAGGGAACGAATCGCGACCGTCCACACCCTCAAACCCCGCCGCCGAGTATGCTGCGGCTGTTTGAAATTAAACGTCTCTGATGTTTGCCATATACAGCATTCGCAAACGTGAAATTGAAGCGTTTCTTTACTCCTTCGCCTTTTCAGCAACCAGCGGTTTTTCACGCGCCCCTTCGGCTTCAACAATAGGCCACGTTGCCCGAAGTTTATGTTTGTACGGACCTATCTTGTCAACAGGAATCTGTTTGAAACCCAGTTTCAACGCCGGTGAGTTCGGACGCAAACGGAAGTCCGCCGCCGTTTCAAACCGCTCCTTGCCGCCGGTGAACAGCGGGTCGGCAACGGCACTGTGAACATCGCGTCCCTTGCCCTGCCATGAAGTCCATTCGTCAAGCGTCTCAACCTCTTCGAGTTTTACGGCATCGGCAAAAATCGAACCCGTCTCGCCTTTGAAGCCGATAGTGATTCGGAATGTCGTCATGTCGTCATGCCAATTTGCATCGCCGGACTTCGGAATAGTGAAGACACGTTCCAACGGAACCCAATCGGTGCCGATTTTCGCATCGCTTTCGCCGCTGCCCCAATACGGTTTGTTCGGAGCCCAATAATGAACAAGAAAGAATATCGGCGCATCGGCAAGCGTTGCCTTGAACTTGCCGGTCAGTTTATAAGTCGCACCCGGTTTCAACGGAATCGGTTTGCTGCAAGCACTCGGAACATTGTCCCGCGGTTTTTCTTTGACGAAGTTTGCATCGATTCTCAAAGAACGCTTTCCTTCGGCTGCCTGCGTATCGTCAATGACAATGACGGCTTTATCCGATGGACGAACCTGCCAATTCCAGTCGGTCGGAAACTTGCCGACTTCGCCGTTTTCAAAACCGAAGTTCGGCGCAACATTTTCGCCGATGACTTTACCCGAAGCAATCACGCCGGTCGCTATTGAATTTCCATTCGCCCAAACAAGGTTGTAATCAACGATATTGTGGTCGTAAGAAAAGCGGTTGAATCGAACATACTTCGCTGTCGGTTCCCGATAGGTAATGATATTCCGCACAAATTCATTGCCCGACATAATGGACTTGTCAGGAAGAACAGCGTCATTTGGATGCAGTTTCATGTTGCGCATATTTTGCCACGCCGGTTCGTTAACTACCATTTCGTACCCCTGTACCATAGACGCATGATGATTAATCCAGTAAGAATGCGTATCGGTCCAGCCGTTGCATTCCATCTGTTGAAGCGTACAGTCAGTGAATATGTTATTCTCGATTCGATTGTCCCGTCCGTTGTGAAGATGCACACCAGCCCGCTGGCAGCGCAGCGCAATGTTACCGATGACATCGATGCCGCCAGCGTTGTCATCGAGATACACTCCCCAAGCATAGTAAGGCGAAACCCATTTCTCAGTGCGGTCTTTTCCATAGCCCAAAATATCGTGCATGAAATTGTATCGAATCACTGTTCCGCGTGACGTAATCCAATCGCGTCCGCCGGTGTAAAACGCACCGGTATCTGACGTTTCCAAACTCAGGTGCCGCATGTGATTATACTCAAATACGTGATTGTTGCCGCCGAACATAAACGCCATTCGGGGACCGTCGTGAACCAAATTGTGAGCGATACGCTGTCCGACACCGCTCACCGAGACACCGACACCCTGTTTGTAAAAAACACCGACGTGATGAATGTAATTGTTCTCCGCAACGTGTCTCGCCGGTGTCAGTGTTTTTCTATCGCCGCCATTAAGAGAGATGCCGTGCGAACCGGTATCGTGAATATCACAGCCGAAAACAACATTCTTGACACCGCCGCTTATTGTCACGCCGGAACCATTATAGTCGCCGACATTGCGAATTGTACACGCCTCAATGCGGCAGCGGGACGCTTCGCTGAACTCAACGGCGGTGCCTTCCGAACATTCAAATACCAAGTTGCAAAATACCAAGTCGGTTGTTCCTTTCTCAAGTCGAAGAATGTTTCGCGTCGTTGGTACGAAAACCTCTTTGCCTTCAAGCGGTGACGGCGGTATAAAATACAGCGTTTGCGTTTCTTTGTCGAGATACCATTCGCCGGGAGCATCAAGTTCCTCGAAAGCATTACGGATATAAAAGCGGTCACCGGGACGAATCGGATAAGACGCTTGTTGAGCGAGAACGACATGCCGCTTGTCCGTGTCGATTGATTTAACGCGGCAGATATTGTTCCACCAATTATATCGGGCGAAGACCATGACTTCCATTTCGTCGGGTTTTTTCCAGTTGCGTAAGTCCTTTTCTTCTAGGTCGAATTCGTTTTTCGGTTCGCCTTCGATGGTTTGTCCCATCGGAATTCGTTTTCCTGCTGCGTAAGCCCAGCCGCCGCCGTAGGGATTTTCATTGTCGTAGTTCGGATAGCGCGCAAGGTGCTGCCGTTTGCCGTCGAAAATCAACTGCCGAAAATAAACGCTGCCGATTCCTTCTGCGTTCATGTCGGCTTTGAGAATGCTGCCTTC
>WRCR01000202.1 GCA_009783865.1 Planctomycetaceae bacterium
CAATACCCCGCTTGTGTTTCTTGCTTACGGCACCATCGGTCTCGGAATGGCTTCGCCGTATCTGATAATGGGTGCGTTCCCCGAAATGCTGCGCTTTCTGCCGAAACCCGGTCAATGGATGGAAACCTTCAAAAAAACGATGGGCTTCTTTCTGCTCGTTGCAGTCGTTTGGATTTTATACTTCATACAAATCGAGCGGTTATTGCCGACCGTTGCTTTACTATTTGCATTGTGGTACGTCTGCTGGAAACTCGGTAATGAATCTCTCTTAAAGAAACAGGGCTGGCTGACGAAACTAATCACGATTTTGATTCTTCTCGCGGTTATCTTCTTTTCGTTCAATTTGCCGAGCCCTTTGACTGTTAATTCTTACACACTTGAAAACGCAATGAAAACGAAACTCGGCGGACATACCGGAAAACATTGGATACCATACGAACCGGAGGCGTTAACTGCCGCCTTGAAGAGCGGGAAGCCGGTGCTGGTTGATTTCACCGCCGACTGGTGCGTCAACTGTAAAGTACTGGAACAATTCGTTTTATATTCCGATGATGTTATCAAAGAGTTAGACCGGAAACAGGCGGTTTCATTCATGGCGGACTGCACGAGAGAAGGAGCGGCAAAGGAATTTCTGCGGCAGTTCGGTGCCGACCAAGTACCGGTTTTGGCGGTGTTTCGCCCGAATGAACCGGATAAACCGCTGGTCATTCGCGGCGGCTACACAAAGAAGATGCTGCTGGATATACTTGCCGAATTTTAAGTTACCAATCGCAAATGAAACGTTTTCGCTTCAATGTTAGTTATGACGGCGGCAATTACGCCGGTTGGCAGACGCAGCCGAATTTGCCGACTGTGCAGAAAACGCTTGAAAACGTCCTTCTGCGGATTACCGGTCAGCGGATACATATCACCGGCAGCGGCAGAACAGATGCCGGTGTTCACGCACTTTGTCAAACCGCCGCTTTTTCAACGGATAGTTCGCTGGATGCAGAGGTCTTCACAAGAGCGATGAACGGTTTCCTGCCGCCGGATATTCGGATTCTTGAAATGAAAGAAGTTCCACTCAATTTCAATCCAATTCGTGATGCGGTTTCCAAACGCTACCGTTATGTCATTGACGATAACCGCCCGCATTGTCCGTTTATCCGAAATTATTCGTGGACTTACCGCAAGAAGTTGGATGTAGAAGCGATGCAGGCAGCAGCGGAATATCTGAAAGGGGAACACGATTTTACCTGTTTTCAGTCCTTGAATTCGCCGCGCAAAACAACTGTCAGGACGATTTTAGATGCGGTAGTGAAGCGGAAGGAATTGTCTTCGGAATTCGTCTTCCCTGCACCGCCGCTCATTTTTATCGAAGTCGAAGCAACCGGCTTTTTGTATAATATGATGCGGGCAATCGCCGGCACACTTGTATTGTTTGGAACGTCTAAACGGGACGGTGAAGGCAATTACAATTTTCTTCCGCCGGAACAGATGAGGGAAATCATTGAATCGAGAGAACGCGGTCGTGCCGGTGCGGTTGCACCTCCGCAGGGTTTATTTTTGCAATATGCGGTCTATCCGCCGGAATAAAAGCAGGGACTAAAGTCCCCGCATCTTTTGTCTGCGCAGGTACAGAAAACTATTCGTCAATCCGAAACTTGAGTTCGTAATTTTTGATGAAGTCACGCTCTTCGCCGGTCAAACCGTAAAGCGGACAGATGATGTCGTCTATCTCGTCAATAATCGATTTGGAATAACGGATTTTGTACTCTTTGAAAGACGTTATTTTAGAATACGCCTCCGTTTGATGCTCACGTACATTTTTCTCAATGTCCCGCAAGTATCGTTTGTAAATTCTTTCGATTCGTGATGTTACATCCGGTGTTAATCTATCAACAGGTATCGGAAAAAATTCTATCTCATAATTTTTCAAGTGCCGATAATCGGAATATACCTGATAAAACCAAAAGAAAAAACTGCTCGATAAAATCGCACCGATGCTGTCCGCAATTTTCTTATCAAAATACAGCGGTCGTTCTTCATTCGATTCTGTCGGATAATTCGTTATCGTTAAAAAATATCTGTTACCGCTTTTACGGTAATAAATCGGCTTGCCGTCTTCCTGAAGTAACGAACCGATATTTGTTTTGAACGCAAAAACTTTTTTGAGTATTCGCTTCTCAATGCTTTCGCTAATTCGCGGAATACGTCCACGCAAAGTTAATCCGTGTGAATCAACAAAACGTAAATCACGTAAGATTTTTTCAATAGTTTCGTCACTGCTCTTGCGATACATTTTCGTTGTGAACAACCGTTTATTTTTTGTATCAGTCCGCCTGAAACCTATAATTGAAACCTTCGTCGCAGCACTCTTAAAAATCTGCTGCGGACGGTCAGAATATGACGACATCTTAATTGCTTCACAGTTAGCAAACAATAGTTTATGCAGCCCTTCCATTGCATCACTTGTACCTACAGAAATAGGAACAATGAAATTCACCCAGCCGCCCTGTTTCACTTGATGAAAAGCGTTTTCGATAAACAGCGAAAACGTGTCAAGCGAACCTTTTTGTTTTCCTTTGATTGTCTTTGCCGATTGATAATGTTCTTTGAAATATGTCTTATGTTCCGCCGGATAGTCCGCTCCATACGGCGGATTGCCGATGACAATATCAAACTTTTCAATACCGAACATCCAGCGGGAATCAAAATACGGAGACGCTTCCGTTTCCGAGTGATTCCATTCACACAACGCCATTATGTCCTGACTCTCGCTTTTATCAGCAAGGTCTTTTTCCAACAGATAAATTCGTTCCCGCAATTCTTCCCTCTTTTCGGCATTACTTTCCTTAAAGTGGTCCCGCTTTAATGCAATGATTTCATTAAACAATACTTTGTGCGTGTGAAAAAACAAAGGATTGCATCCGATTCCAATGAGTGTGTTTGCCGCAACAAACTTATAATCAAGATTCGGCAGCGACTCTATCCCGAAATTATACTTGCTCTTATCCGGCTGGATTTCTTGTATCAGCGAAAGAAACAGACGCAGCATCGCAATCTGCACCGCCATCGGCTGTATGTCAACACCGTAAATTACGCTTTGCAATATCTTTAACTTCGCCTGATAACGCTCTGCCGAAGTTAATGTTTTTCCTTCGGACATGTGCTGCAAAATTATGTTCATCACACTGCAAGGAAACGCACCGCTGCCGCAAGCCGGGTCGAGAATTTTTATCTCGCTTAGCGTGCGGTTCGTAGAACTCTCGTTTAACAAGCGGTTCGTAGAACCGCCCGCTAAACATGCGTCCAACGCCTCATTCACCATATAATCGACTATCTCACGCGGAGTATAATAACTGCCGGTGATTTTCTGACGGGATTCCTTGTTGTCCGCTTCAATGTAAGCGAGAAGACATTCAAACATCTTGCCGATAAATTCGGGGTCAATCAATTCCGAATTCTCCGTCTCGTCAAGCGTGTACTTGTACTGCGATAAAATATAGACGATGCCAGCAACAGGAAACTTGCCGTCAAGTTCTTTTAGCGTTCTCGTTCTCGGCGCGGTGAAAAAATAATCATCGTTGAGCGGAATGTCATCGCCGGAGTGTTCCGTGAAAAGTCCGCCGTTGAGAAACGGTATGTTTTCGTGAAACAGTTTTTTTACAACGCCGTAATTCTTGATTACATTTTTGTTTTCCAACTCTTTCCGTTTGTCTTGCGGAGTATTGAGCGAGTAAAAAAACAAGTTGCGGATGACCACTTTGAAATAACAGTATTCGTCTTCCTTGAGATTTTCTTCTATAAAACTCCTCTCGAAAAGGCAAGCAGGTACCAGTCCTCTTTCACGAAGGAAGAAACAGAGTAATAGTCGAAT
Organism: Planctomycetaceae bacterium; assembly: GCA_009783865.1. Taxonomy (GTDB): domain Bacteria; phylum Planctomycetota; class Planctomycetia; order Pirellulales; family Thermoguttaceae; genus WRKP01. The sequence goes on from WRCR01000202.1 coordinate 3,860, forward strand.
GACGATGCGAAGAGAGCAATCGGGATTCTTCGTTTCTTCGGTTGCCCAGAAAAACCAGTTGCGGAGTTCTTCGTAAAACTTTTGTTCGAGTTCTTTACGTTTGTCTTCGCTGCGGTATTTTTCTTTTAGATTCGCGAGTGCATCTTTCACATCATCGGCAGTGCAGCGGAACCATTCGGAACTGCCGTCTCTAACGAATCCTTTTTCTGCAAGATAGCGGTGAATTTCCTTATCCGATATTTCACGTTTGCCGACAATACCGGCATCTTGAAAAACGATTTCATACGGCAGATTTGCTTGACTTAATTGCGATTTAACACGGTCGTGAACGGAACCGGCGGTCTGACCGATTTTCAGCCAGCCGCTTTTTTCAGGAACAGTAGGAAGAATGTAAGCGTAAAGTTTCATGTTTATAAAGTACGATAATTCGGAAACTTCGTTTTTAGATTATAGCGTATGCTGTATAGAATTAAAAGAGGCAGCGTGGACTAGAGCCCCTCTGCGCAGCGGAAACCGACATCCTGAAACGAAAGCGACTCCGGCTGACAGCCGCGGGCAGAAACTCTGTATCCCGCATCGTTGTTTTCGGAACTCAAAAATGAACCGCCGCGAATAACCCGCAACGCTTCGTTTTTCACACCGCCGAACTCTTCCGCTATGATTCTGCCGTTCTCCCTTTTGAGAACAACATTCGGAACTGCAACGGTCTCACTGCTTTCCCAACTCGGTCCCTGCGGATTAAAAAGCGGACTTCTGCCGTAATAATCCGCTGCATAGCGGTCGCTGCACCATTGCCACGCATTGCCGCCCATATCGTTTAATCCAAAGGGATTCGGAGCGAATGCCGTGACCGGCGATAAAAGCAGAAAGCCGTCCTTCTGCGTGTTCTCATCGGGAAACCAGCCCTGCCAAAAGTTTGCTGCCGGACTTGCCGAAACGCTGCCGCCCCAAGAATACATAACATCTTTGCGTCCTGCTCTAGCGGCATATTCCCACTCCGCTTCTGTCGGCAGCCGTTTGCCAGCCCATTGGCAAAACCGCTGCGCATCATTCCAACTGACGTGAACTACCGGCAGGTCCTCATTAGCGGGCATTGCGATTTGTGCCGACAGGTCTTCGTTAATCGTTCCTGTTGTATTTTTCCAGTTTGCGCCTGCCATCCGAATCCAGCATTTTCGTTTGAAATCAAAAACATAACTCCAGCCCCGCTGTTCCGCATCAGTCCGGTAATGTGTCTGCTCAACGAACATTTTGAACTGACGATTCGTGACATGATGTTTATCCAAACGAAACGGCAAAACTTGAACGGTATGCACCGGACGCTGGTCTCTTTCACCGGCATCGTCTCCCATCTGAAAGGTGCCGCCGGAAAGCGAAACCATCGGTGCGGCAGCGTCCAATTCAGAACGGTTTTTGATTCGCGAAATAATCGCCGGTTCGTTTTTTTGTTCAGTATGCTTTAACTGCGGTAATTCTTCGCCGGACAGTATCGTGCCGGTTGTCATCAATCTGTTGTCTGACGTTTCGCTTTCGGAATAACGGCCGGAATAATTACTTGCATAAATTGCAGCGGTGTCCGCAATAACGGCATCCGGATATTTTTCAAATCCGAAATCGAAACCAGCCGTATTGAACGCGTCCTTGCGGTTACGATTCTGAACGAAATTTATCGGGTACACTGATTGATGATGCGCTGCCGAAAAATCTGTTGCGAAAAAATCATTACAGAAACGCCGCAACGATTCAGTCCGATAAACAGCAAGAACGGCAACTGCCAGCAAAACCCAAGCGGCTAAGGCAAGTATTCCGTTGTTATTAAATGTTATTCTTCGCATTTTTCGCCGGGGAAGGAAATTGCGGTTAGGTAGGGTTAAAACCTCAGGAAAAATCCGACTACACCGGTACCGGCGGAGATACTGTTTTTGCGGTCTTGGTGAATCTCCGCTTGGTAATCGATGTAAAACGCCGAATTACGCCGCTGTGTGATATACCAGTTCAGACCGATATTCAACGCGCCGCTGAATCGTCCGAAACTAGCACTCTTACTGGCTATTGATTTGTCAATATACGGATAGTAAATCGTTGATTTTGCGTACGGGGCGGCAACGTTCCAATTCAGGTTCACGCCGCCGTAGAGGTCAACCATACGCCACGTTCTGTTTGCATCGACACCGATTTTGAGAAATACTTGGTCAAACTTCGTGGTGCCGTAGTTGCGGATTTCATTGGATTCGAGTCCGTCCATCGTCCGTTCATTTCCTGAACCGAGACGAGCAATTTCGACATCGACACCGAAGTATGGACGCAGGAAAGACCCCGGCTCTCTGTAAAAGCGTTTGCCGAGTTCAAAATCAAAGTTGAAGGTACTGCCGTTGAACGCTGCGGCATAAGCCCGCTCATTACTGAAGCGGTCAAGATGATTTTTCTGCCAGCCGCCGCCGATGTATGCGAGGAAATCAACGTTTTCCTGGAATCTCTTCGCGAAGTAGAGTCCGAGATAATTATCTTCGTTTTCAACTTTATCGGATTTATTTTTGAGTTGTCCTTCTTCGCGTCCGAACATAATTCCGAAACTGTGGTCGCAGGTAGAAAGCAGCGAAACGCCGAATTGTGCACCATACGACTGCAAGGAATACTGGTCTTTGAAATAAGTGCTTTCAAAATGGTCGCCGCGTCCGACAAACTGCATCCAAGCGGTGCGGTAAGTTGCCGGGTTTTGTCCGCGGAATTGCGCACCACTGCGATTGGCTTCAATCTGTTGGATAGCAGCCGGGCAGTCACAAGCCCATTCACGCTGAATCTGTCGAAACGCGGTTCGCCACATCTTTGTCTGCGCCATTCCGGCAGAAGTTACAACAACATCGCTCAAAGCACGGGGCTGGTCAAGACGGTATCCGTTAATTTTAATTACTCCGAGTGTATCGTAATCCAATTCAAAATGATAGAACGGATTGCTCCATGAATCAACACCGGCAAAACGGTTTATCAATTCTCCATACTCGATGACCGTCCAGCCGTCTGCATTGACAATTTGCTCATCGCTCATCAGCGTTGTCAGCGGTTTGAAAAACACACTTTGTCCGATGGACAAGCGTCCGTCGATTGTCAATGTATCACTGTCGCGTTCTGTTGCACCGAACCGCCATAGATAATAAGAATTATCTGCGAGGAGAACGTTTCCGCCGATTTTTCCGTTTCCGCCGAGACCGGCTCTTTCCTCTACATAAACATCTCCGGCAACCTTACCGTCTATAAATAATGCGCCGTCCAGAACATTCGTTCTGCCTGTGTAGGTGTTGTTGCCGCTCAATACGGCATAGCCGGTA
>WRCR01000203.1 GCA_009783865.1 Planctomycetaceae bacterium
ACCTTCATCGTTGAAATCCACTTTAGCGGTGTGAACGAGAGTTTGCTGAACGCCTTCCGCATCGTAATTCAAGCGGAAGAGTTTCAGTTCGCCTTCGCCCGAAACCGGTTTGCCGTCAAGCCGCCGCGCTTGAAAACTGACGGCAATCTTTTGGTTGACGATGTAATGCCCTTTGTCCGTCCAAGTGTAAATCTTGAACGGTTCCCGTGCAACGAGAACAGTACCGCTGCCGGTTATTGTTCTGCGGGAATTGTCAATTACTTCAGCCGTGATGGAATAACGCTGGCTGTCATCGGGAAACAATGCTTTTGCAAGAGACGTGTCTATTGGTACCTCGACGGTGCCGTCCGGTTTGATTTTAGTTTCCGCTTCGGCAACAACTTCCGGCGGACCCGAATAGTACGGATTCCAGAACGGCGCAGGTCGGATACATCCCCAGCGGTGAAAGCCGGGCAGCCACGGCGTATCGTAAGAAAACCAGCCGTAACCGCTGCCGTAAAACCAATCCCACGGAAGAGCCGGATACCAATTCGCATCCGCCTTTTCACGGAGGACTTTGTACTTCACCGTTGCTTCGCTGACCGGCGAACCGAAGTAATACCTGGCGTTGATTTTCACGTTGAATTTTTCACCGAGTGCGACCGGTTCTGTCGGCGCATCGACCGATACTTCGTATTCCGGCTTCTTATATTCTTCAACGCGGAAGGTTCCTCCGCCTGAATTTGAATGTGGAAAACTGACGTTAAAAACACCCAGCGGACAGTCCTTCGGCAGTTCCAATTCACCGGCATAACCGCCGTAGTTGTCAAGCGTTACTGCTGCTTCAGATAACTTCTCTCCTCTGGGATTGAAAATTTCATAACCAACCTTCTTGCCAGCCCATTCGCTTTTTTCTGTCTGGTCATACTTTGAAGTTCCTGTCCAGAATTTGTACTTCACGGTATCGCCGGGACGATAAACCGGTCTGTCCGTTATGAAAAACGTTTTGACTTCGTTGTACTGCTGGTCATAGCGTTCGCCAAACCAGAGCGAATTGAAACCGAGAAAAGCAAATCGTTGAGCGGCTGCGCGCTTCCCGTTTGCATCAATACCGGTTGTTATGAGAAAAGTATATCCGCCGAACTGATATTCCGAGTCAATGATAACGAGACCGTCTTTATCGGAGGTCTTATTCAGGGTTGCGAATTTCCATTCAGGAGGCAGTTGCCGCTGCCTGTTATTCTGCACCGTTTCATAGCGTTGTTCATTGTTGTAGCCGAAGAAGTCCAGCGAAACATTCTCCAGCGGCTGACCGGTTTGCGCATCCGCAACGTAATACAGCACCGCCTTGTCCAACTGTTTCTGCACAATAGCAGTGTCGGAAAGGAAGACAACCGCATACTGCGTGTTGCCGTTCTCCATTTCACACTTGATAAGAAACGCGCCGAATTTACCGAGGTTCAAATCAATCTGCACATCGCTGTCAAAATACTTTTCGGCGGGTTCCAAAGGAACATCCCACTGGGCAACTTGTTTACCAAGATATTTTTGACGAAGTTCTCCTCCTTTGCTCTTGTCCCAAATCATGTTGTAGCCGATTCGTTCAATTTGAATCTTCTGCCAATCAATCTGTTTCGGTTGGGACTTCAGATATTCTTTTATGTCCTTAAACAATTCGGGGATTTTAATTTCCGTTGCGGTCAGATGTAATTTTTTCCCATTGCGGAAAATATAGCGCAAGAACGGCTTTGCCCCTTTGGTATCGGAACCGGCACGGTCGAAGCGTCCCCAGTTGCCGGTGATTTGATTTATACGGTCTGTTATGTATTGTCTGATTTGGACAACCTGTTTTTTCGCAAGTTCTTTTTCGTAATAACTGACTGCCTTTTCATACTGCATTCGGTTTTCGGAAATCTGCGCAAGGTTCTGCCAAGCATCGCATTGTTTATAGAGAGCGATGTAGTGGAACTCATCGGGTAATTCAAATCGTTTTATACCGCCTGCCAATTTTGCGATAACTTCGTTGTCGTTCAGCGATTCCATACTCCAGATGCTTGCAAGGCGGTCTGTTTCGTTTTCCTGCTTTCTGTTTCGGAAAAACGAATACTCCTGCAAGGTATGTTCACCGAATTGCGAAAGCGCGAAGTCCGCCCGCTGCCGCAGTTCTGATTGGCAAAAATTCTTTTCGTCTAGTTTCGTTGCCTGATTGAGACACCACCGCCAGCGTTCACCGTCGTTCTTTGCGTTCTCGAATGTCTCCGGCAGGGAGTACAAAATCGGGTTGCCTTCTTCGTCAACCGGTGCGAAACTTCGTTGTCCGCCGCGATACCAGTTCTCGGTTTCGTAATCCGGCAGCGTTTCAATATCGGTCAAAATCTGCATTTTCCATCCGGTGTTCCAATGTCCGGCAAAGTCGTAATATAACTGAGCGACTTCGGATGTTGCAGCAACATCGTCTTGCGGGGACGCTAAGAGAAGTGCTTGCTGATAGAGTTGTAATATCCGAATTCTATCGTGTTCAGTTGCGTTTGCCTGTTGTCCGCTGTACTGTCTGCGTTGAAATTTATTGTCGATGATGCTGCCGTAGGATGTCCCGCGCAATCTTTCCCACGCTTTTATCACACCGCCGATGACACGCCAATCCGTCTGATGGGCTTTCAGAACTTCTTCGAGGAATTCTTCGATTTCGGCAACTTTGTTGAGACGATGCATACAATCCGCAGCAAGTACAACGCCTTCGGCAATATCCTTGCTGTTTTCATTTTTCGGGTCAAGCAAAAACGGACGCAATTTTTCCAGTGCGTCTTTCGGAAGTCCCTGCGCAACCATTTTGTTTGCATCAGCGAGGATATTTCCTCCATCGTTTGCGGATGGATTTGCTCCCGTGATGAAGGAACAAAGGGCAATAACCGACAACATTAAAACCGATATAACGAAAATCTTTTCCATAGTTCTTGCTGCGTTCCTTGCGGACGCTGTTAGAGGGAATGTATCTTTTATGAGTATTGTAGCGGATTTACGGCGAAATGCAACGTTTGCCGTACTTGACAATCACGTAAATTTGATTAGTATTTTCCATGTTGTTTTCGTTTTTAATTTCTAACATCCTTATATCTATATGACGTACCAACCGCATTTTCATAGTACATTTTTTTTCATTTTGTTGATTTTTCTTCTGCCGCTGTTTTCCGGCTGCGATTCTCCAAAAGAACCGGCAAAACCCGCTCCGGTGGAAACGAAAATTACGGCAGCAGAGTCAAAGGTAGTCAAGTCGTTGAAATTAGACGACAAGGACGTAGATGATACCGCTCTTGCCGAGGTTTGCAAAAACAATCCCGAACTCCTTGAATTGACACTCAGCAATACAAAAATTACCGATGCCGGTTTGATACACCTGACTCAACTGCCGAAGTTGAAAAAAATACGTCTGTCCAAGACCGCTATCACCGATGCCGGAATGAATTCCTTGTCGAAATGCGAATATCTCGAAGACATCGATTTGAGCCAAACGAAAATCGGCAACCTTGGTGTTTGGGAATTGCGCGCGCTGCCCCGCTTGAAACGCTTCAACCTTTATCTAACTTTCGTGACGGATTCCGGAATCGATTCGTTCCAAAAAGGCGAACATCGTTCAGCGGCGAAAATCGAATGGCTGAACCTCGACAAATGTCCCATCACCGATGTCTGTCTTCTGAAACTGGCTTCGTTAACGAACCTTTCGTGGATGCATTTGGGCGGCACGGCAATCACCGATGCCGGTCTCGCCGAACTTGCGAAATTGGAACCGCTAAAAGAAGTTATCGTTACAAAAACGGAGACAACACTCGAAGGTATTGAAAAATTGCGGCAAGCACGTCCTGATATGAAAGTCCGTGATAACATCAGCGAAAACACACCGCAAGAAGACATTGACGAAGCGAAAGAATACCGTAAAACGCTTGTTAAATTCATCGAAGGAGCAGACAAATGACGGACGGGGAACCGCTGCTTGTCGAAATACTCGACGAACAGACCATTCTGAAACCGGATTTGAACCGGATTCGGGAAGTATGCGGATTTATCCTCGCCGATGCGGGTGTGAATTCCGGTCGGGTTGCGGTAGTCCTAGTTGATAATGAGACGATTCAGCAGTATAATAGAGAATTCCTGAAACATGACTTTCCGACAGATGTCATCAGTTTTCCGCTGGAAGAGCGTTTGGAACAGGGCTATCTCGAAGGTGAAATTCTGGTCAGCACGGAGACCGCAAAAGAACGTGCCGCCGAATTTCAATGGTCGGCAGAGGAAGAAATGCTGCTCTATGCGGTTCACGGAATACTGCATTTAACGGGATATGATGATACGACACCGGAAGAGCGCGTTGTCATGCGTCAGAAAGAAGCGGAGTATCTTCGGCGAATCGGGATAACGGTTCCCGATTGGCTGCCGGAAGATTGGGAAGAAGAGGAATAAAATACTACCAAACAAATTGAATCAGAAAAAGGAATTGCAACTTGGCAAACGAAAAGACGAATAGAAAAAACAGTAAAAGACATCACAATCACAAGGGGCGCGGCGATAGATACGTTGAAGATTTCCGCTGGGGATTCGTGTACGGAGAAGAGCCGGAAGACAAGCCCGATGTCTCCGAAAAGAAACCGGTTGAACGCAAACCGCCTGAACGCAAACCTCAAGGGCAAAAACCGGCGGAGAATAAAAAATCAACTCCTCCGAAGACAGCACCCGCTGCTTCTCCGTCTGTTGCACCACCTGCTGCACCGGCAGCACCGGTTAAGAAAAATAAAAAGCCGCCGCAGCAACAGAAAAATGTTAGCCGACCGGCGAAACCGGCAGTCGAAGATGACGACTTAAATCTGCCGTCTTACGGACGTACGCCGGTTCCGCGCCCCGGTGAAATGCTTCCTGATTCTTCATTGCCGCCTTCATTACCGGGCAAGCCGGTTTTACCAAGTAAGCCGTTGCCTGAAAAAACGGCAAAGCCGCGTCCGCAAAGTACTACGCAAAAGAGTCCGCCGCAGAAAACTCCTCAAAAACCGGAGAGACCGTTCTCTTACCCGCAGTTAGCAGCATTCAAAGAACAGATGGTTTGGGATGCCGAGAAGCGGGATTATGTACCGCTTACGGTCCCCAAGAGTACCGTCAAAAGTACCGCTGACAACACTGTTAAAGGCAGCACTGTTAAAAGTACTCCTCCAAAACGGCAGCCGGAACCGCCGCAAAGAACAACGCAGAAAACAGCACCGGAAACAAAGCCGCCTGTCAAATCACCGGCGAAGGATGTTCCCGAAATTGTTCCGCCAAAGAATATACCGGAAAAAGCCGTTGCTAAACCAGTTCCGAAGCCAACGCCGGTGCCGCCTTTCAAGGACGAACCGAAACCCGTTAAAAAACCGGAAACGGAATATGAAAAAAAGCGGCAGCAGCGGCGCGCAAATGTTCCGCCGATGTCCGGCGTTGCCATCACCGGAGAGAAACTCGATGCCGGTAATATCGAAGCCGAGGCAAGCGGTTTTATCAAACTCGGTGTTTCCGATACTATGCTTGAAGCGTTGAAACTTCTGCGCTATCTTGAACCGACACCGATTCAATCCGGCGTATTTGAGCGGGTAAAATCCGGTATTGATGTAATGGGGCAGGCACAAACCGGCACAGGTAAGACAGCGGCGTTTTGTATTCCGATTATTGAAGCAATCGAGGAATGTCCGCCCGGCGACGACCCCGTTGCACTGATTCTTGTTCCGACAAGAGAGTTAGCGGTTCAAGTACGGGACGAAGCGGCAAAGTTGGCTTACGGGCGGGAAATCCGCACTACCGCTTGTTACGGTGGCAAACCGCTGGCGAAACAAATTGAGCGGCTCAAAAGCGGTGTTGATATACTCGTCGGCACTCCGGGGCGTATTCTCGATTTAATGAATCGGCGGGCTTTGTTCCTTGATTCCTTGCGCTGGGTAGTGCTTGACGAAGCAGACCGGATGCTGGACATCGGTTTTCGTCCGTCCATCGAAAAGATTTTGCGCCGCACTCCGAATAACAGGCAAACGCTTTTGTTTAGTGCGACGCTTGCGCCGCCGGTTGTCCGTCTGGCGGAAAAGTATATGAACGAACCGGTAGTTCTTGATTTCTCAAACAAGAACATCGCTGTCGAAACGATTGAGCAGTTCTATGTGACGGTTGACCCGCAGCGGAAGTTTGACGCGCTGGTTCATCTTTTGAATGAGCAGGAACCGCAGCAGGCGATTATCTTCACGAGAACGAAGCGCGGTGCTGACCGCTTGGCGCGGCTTCTCGCTAACCGATTTGAGAATTTAGCGGCAATACACGGTGATTTAACGCAGGATGTCCGCGACCAAGTGATGGCGAAATTCCGCAGCGGCAAAGTGCGGTATCTTGTTGCGACCGATGTAGTCGGACGGGGAATTGACGTGACGGGCATTTCGCACATTATCAATTATGATGTACCGGCGTTTTGTGATGATTATGTTCATCGTGTCGGCAGAACCGGCAGAATGGGACGCGAAGGTGTTGCGTTCACTTTTGTGACGGTTGCTGAAGGTTCTGAATTAACACGGATTGAAATGCGGATTAACAAACTTCTTAAGCGTGCGGAGTTAAAAGGATTTGAAGCGTTTCAAAAACCGGTCGCATTGCCGGAAGATTCCGATGATGGTGATGAGACAGCGGAGTTGACATCGCCGAAGCCGATATTCGGTAAGAAGGTGCGTAAAGTCCGCCGGGCATTGTAGTTAGCGTAATACCGGCGGGCGTAAGCCCGCCGCTGATTTTATTTCACTTTCACCGAAACATCGTCAATCCAAATCGTTCCGCTTGCACCGTTGGAACCAACTTGAACACTCAACACTTGCAGATTTTCCGGCACAGTAAATTCGACGGATACCTGCCGCCAATCGAAAGTCCCCAAAAGAGACGGACAAGAAACGTAGTGCATATTGCCGTCCGTCGGCTTGACCGCAAAACGGACACAGCCGACTTGCCAGCCCTCCGTTCCCTTGACAAGATTCTCGCCCTTCACCCAAGCGGACAAACGCAGAGTTGTCCCCGCCTTGATTTGCGACAGCGGTATATCCTGACTAAAGAGCCGGTATTGCCCCTTCTCACCGGTCACCTGCGCTGCCGCATTACCGCTGCGCTTTTCGGAAGTTGTCCGCAAACTGCCGTCCGGTATGTGC
>WRCR01000204.1 GCA_009783865.1 Planctomycetaceae bacterium
CGGGACATCGTTCTGCCGGAAAAGAATGACAAGAAGCCGTTCCTTGCCGAATACGGTGACCTCGGCGGCGAAAACGGTTATTTCCGTACACCCGCTGCCGACCTTGTCGATTGGGCGGTTGCCGCAAATCGAGTTGACGATTTGAAGCAGCGCATTGCCTTGAAGCGGTCGCAGAATTCCGGTTGGGAGACACGGCTTAATGTCGTTGACTTGCTGCTGGCGTTGAAAACAAAGGATGACCAGCGGTCGAGTGAACTCATCGCTCTTTTTCTCAAGGGAGTCCGCGAAAACAATCCGCAGGTCTCGATGTATGCGGCAATAGCAGCCGTTCCTGCTGCGATACCGTTTGAGTTTTCAGAGATAACGGAACATTATCCCGTGTTAATCGAGTTGATAGATGCTCTCGTTACGAATGATAATAAAGAGGTCGCAGAAGCGGTGGGGAAACGTTATATCTATTACACTATTAGAAGTTTTTATGCCCGCTTTGCGCAAGACGCAGCAATTCCGCAGCGGATACGCTGGCTCGAACGATACCGGAAAGTTACCAACGAAAAAGGGATGGACGGTTTCCGTTTCACGACCGAAGACCGGCTCTACAACGAGGGACTTGAAGCGATAACCGGCGGCAAACTTGACACTGCTGTTGCGGTGCTGCGCTATTTTGCCGCTTGTCCTGCCGGGCAATTCCGCTATCGTGATTTGACGGATTACATTGCGAAACTGGAACCGAAAATTGCCGCTTTGGACGAAGATGCCCGAAAACAACTGCTCGGTGATTTTGATATGAGCAAAGTCGTCAAGCAGGGAAATGTCAAACGTACCGAGTGGCTAAACCTTGCTGTGAAGGATTTAGGTCTTCCGCCGCTTCCGACAGGAAAGGTTGTTTATCAGAATAATTTCGAGAAGCAGACGGGTTCCGAATGGTCGATTGACAAGCGGGATACTATGCCGAAAATCGACAAGACCTTCTTCGGTGAATTTCACTCGGAAAAGGTTCGCTTTCATCTAACCGGTTTGCCCGAACATCGTTTTGTGCGTATCCGCTTTGAATTGCTGACGCTTGCAGGATGGGATGGCTTGGTGGGATATCCGCGGGAATTCGGACCCGATATCTGGGGAATGGAAATTGCCGGAAAAGACGGTGCGGTGAGCAGACCGATTGTTTCGACTTTCTCCTGTTTCCATGCCGACCCGAATGCGCAGACGCAGAGTTTCCCTGATGATTATCCGCCGGAATTCGGTGTCAAGCCGAGTTGGTTTGACCAACTCCTTTCAGACCGGCTGTGGATGTATGATAACTCTGACTTTGGAAAAGGGGTTTATCACGGTCGTTATGGAGCCGTCTTAGAAAATAAATTCGGCTATGACAAAGATGCCGCATATATCATTGACATGATTGTTCCTCATACATCGGCGGACTTGTCGATTGGATTTTTCACGAAACTCGTGGACGGTCAGTATGGCGGCGAGGCAATGAATTTGACCGAGGGCGAATCATGGGGACTCAACAATTTCCGGGTCGAAACGATAGACAAACCGCTGGAACTTGATGCGGCTGCCTTGAAAAAGTGTTTCGATGCATTGATTGGTGATGATGCTGTGAAAGCCAGTGCGGCGCGCTGGTGTCTTGTTGCTGCGGAGAACACTTCGGTTGAGTTCATTGCCGGTTGGTTCAAGAATGAGTCCAATGCTGCAAAGCGAAAGGAAATTCAAAAGGAAGGCAATTTCGACTTATTCCGTATCGACCGGGTTTTGCAGTTGATTGCAACCCCGGAAGCGGAAGCGTTGCGGAAGGAGATTAAATAACAGAGCCGCAATAGTCCGAAGTGTCGTTTCATTGCACTTGCGGCTCTTGAAGCCGGAGTACCGGTTAAATAGTTTCCGTTACCATCCGACCGGCTGCGTCCAAGCGGTTTGAACCTCCGGTTTGTTTTGACCTTTATATTGATGTGTCTTGTCGGAAGTAATAACAGCACGGACATACATATCTTCCGGTGCCATCTTATACGAGGCAGAGGTCCCTTCAACCGTCTTGAACACTGCGCCTATCTGGTCGGAATATGTAAAGCCCTTCCGGAGTGCTAATTTCTCCTCTTCGTCTGCCGGTATTTCAAACGGCACCTTCTTCGTGTCGAATCCTTTTTTCGTTCCAATAAACCGGATTGTGTACTTGACATTCTCCTCCGGTTTAACATCTACTTTCAACGTTTTCGTTTCGGGGTCGAAACTGACATCCTTCAATACTATACCGCAGGAAGAATAAAAGTCGCCCTTTTTCATTGCTCGAAACAATGAATTTGCATCGAGTTTCTCGGCGCGGACTACAACCCAGCCGTGACCGGGAATGGCAACATTGTCTCGGAAAGTAAGGTAATTGTGCGTGTCATCCGTTGCTACAGAGTAAATCGGCTTGTTTCCGCCGAGAAGCCGAAACGCATTGACTATATCCCAATACTTTTCGCAGTCGGGCATCTGCGGCTGCCGTTTTTTTGTTCCGCCCGCCATGTTATTTTCGTAGAATTCAATTTCGCCCGCTTCAATCAGAACTTCCGGGGAATTGTCGTAATAGGGCCAATCGGGATGATTGAGCATCCAATAGCCCTCGAGACCATTTTGCGCCGAGTTTTCTAATGCCGCTTTGCGCCAAGCCGATGCGGCGGCGGCAACTGAAGGAAACTCTTTGGGAAACGGAACTGTGTCGGTGATGTTAATTGCGTTTCCGTGTAAGGAAAATCCGACAATACTGGTGTTCTGTTCATGACCGGGAATCAGCAGGAATTTTCCGGGGGCGTTAAATTTTTTCGCCAGTTCGGCAAAGGTCTTGAGACGAATAAGCGTCTTGCCGTCTTCTTCTTTTGTTTCGACGAAGTCCGCGCCGAATTTTTCCTTTGAGGCGTTAATGTTTGCCGCGGGAACTTCTTTCCATCTATTAGGATTAAGTTGCAGGACGTTATGGTCGGTAAGGGACATAAATTGGTAGCCGTTGTCCTTGTACCAACCGATGGCAAGCTCAGGCAGCGTGTTGCCGTCGCTCCAGTGGGAATGACAATGCAACTGTCCTTTGTACCATTCGGCTCCTTGAAGTCCGCTCCAGAGAGTTGACAATGCAGCAATGGTAAATACAGCAAATACTTTCAAAATGTTCTGTTTCATTTTCTTTCGAGAGGGTTAAGGATTTTTTGTTGCTGATGTTGAACAGTGTGCTGAAAATCAGCAAACACTCCTGTACAGTTTATCAGGAAAATTGCCGAAAACAATATACCGTCTCACTCCTTCTCAATCCGCTGGTCGTGACACTGAATGCAAAGCACCTCGCGGGAATCCCGAAAAAGAAATGGATGTACCGCTCCATGAACCGAATGACACTTTCGGCAATCGTTATAAACATCCAGCGGACGTTTATGAGCCGCCCGAAAATTTATTTTTAACTCTGTATGACAATCAATACAGGACTGTCCGCCTTTCCATTCGCCAATCGGCGCAAAACGGTTTTTACCAACAGGTATATCGCCGGCAGCGTTGTCCTGATGACATTCGCCGCAGCGCGCAATATCATCAACGCCGGTGTGATATTGAAACTGCGGCAAACCGGTGTATCCGGCAGTTTGCGCTAGTTGCCGTTTTAATAGTGTTTCGTCATCATCGTCTTTCTTATCCATAATGAAATCGCCATCCTCAACAAATACGTCTATATCGTGAACAGCGGTACTCAATATGTGATGTCCGGGCGGCAATTCAACAGCAGCGAAAAAGACCGTCTTGCCGAATTGTGCGTCCCATTCCACCGGCATACCGTCCGTAAAAAGCCGCAGCGTAACCGGCGGTTCTTTTTCCCTTTTGCCGCGCTCCGTATCCCATTTACATAGAAACGGAACTACCGCAACACCATCTTTGCGGCACTTGATTCGGCATTGTTTCACCGGTGAGATGAGAACTGTCTGTTCCAAAACACTTTTAACGTTCTCTACCGTTTCTTTGATAATATCGTTTTCGGTTTGTTCCTGCGGCGTTACCGGTGCTTTATTGCCAAGCCCCGGCAGGTGTTCGGATACATCAATAAATATATCGAATGAAATGAAGACGATTATAAGGAGCAATACAACACCGAAAAAGCCCGCTATAAATTTCCGAAGCCACTCATACTCCGGCGGGTCAGGAATCGGTACGCCGGGCGGTATCAGCGGTGTAAAAGGACGGTTACTCACAGCAACTGTTATTTCTCTTCTGTTGATTTTTTAGCCGGTCTCTTTTTTTACTGCTTTTTTAGCCGTTTTTTTCTTCTTCGTCTTTTTCTTTGGTGCTTTTTTCACAGCCTTCTTGGTACTTCTTCGTGAAACGCGCCGCTTGGAAGGTCCTCTTGCCGCCCGCTCCGCTAACAAGTCCAAAGCCATTTCAAAAGTCAAACCGTCCGGCGAAATCTCTTTTGGAATCGTTGCGTTAGTTGTTCCGTCCGTTAGATATTTTCCGTAGCGTCCTTCAATCAACCTCACCGGTTTGTTCGTCACCGGCGAAACATCAAAGGTCTTGAGCGGTTCTGTACTTCGGCGCACCGTTCTGACAGTTATTCTCGGCTGCGTCAATATCTCCAACGCCTGCTCCAGCGTGATATCAAGCGGCGAAACATTCGCCGGCAGCGACCGCGTTTCACCGTCAAGCGAAACATAAGGACCATACTTGCCGTTCTGCGCAGTCACCTCATTTCCGTCTTTCAAACCCAAATAGCGCGGCAGCGAAAGCAGTTTCAACGCCGTTTCAAAATCAACATTTTCCGGCTTCATTCCGGTGAGCAGCGAAGCATTGCGTTTGTCTACATCGTCAGATTTTCCTAATTGAATATAAGGACCGAAGCGTCCGTTCTTCAAGAAGACCGGCTTTCCCGATGCCGGGTCAATGCCGAGCGATTCTTCCGCCCGACGGGATTGTTGCAGCAATTCCAACGCCTTCATCAAAGTTAATTCATCAGGCGGCAATTCATCAGGAATGTTGCCGGTATTTTCTCCCTGCTGCAAAAAGGGACCGAACTTGCCGATGCGGATACTGATTTCTTCGGTTCCTTCGGGAATGTTGAGTATCGGTATAGTACAAACTTCCCGCGGGTCAATTTCTTCTTTTTTATGGTCGAGTTCCGCCCGCAAGCCGCGCCGTTTGCTATCCCCGCGATAAAATTCCGTGAGATATTGCAGACGGTCAAGTTCGCCGCGGCTCACCGCATCAAGTTGGTCTTCCATCTCCGCTGTGAAACCGTAATCAATCAGGTCTTCGAGATATTTTTCCATCAACCGGATGACGGCAATCGCTGTCCATGTCGGCACCAGCGCACCTTTCAACTTGAAAACATAATTTCGCTGCAATATCGTCTCAAGAATAGAAGCGTAAGTACTCGGTCTGCCGATTCCTTTATCGGTGAGAACCTTCGTTAGCGATGCTTCAGAATACCGCGGCGGCGGCATTGTTGTATGCGCCTTCGGCTCAAGTTTTTCGATGGTCAACGCATCATTTTCTTTGACATTCGGCAGCAATGTTTCGCGGTCAGCCAGTTCCGCTTCAGGGTCATCGGAACCTTCGACATAAGCCCGCATATAACCGGCAAATAAAATCGTCTTACCGCTTACCGAAAACAAAGCGTCATCAACTTCGGTGACTATTTGCTTGTGAAATCCGCGCGCATCGTTCATTTGACACGCTATTGTACGTTTCCAAATCAAATCGTAGAGCCGAAACGCATCGGAAGACAATTTATACCGCAGCGACTCCGGTTTATCGAAGACGCTTCCAGCCGGTCTGATTGCCTCATGTGCTTCCTGCGCATTCTTTTCCTTGCTTTGATAATACCTCGGCTGGGCGGGAAGATATTCGTCGCCGTATTCATTTTTGATGTGGTTTCGTGCCGCTTTAATCGCCTCGGACGAAAGATTAGTCGAGTCGGTACGCATATAAGTAATGTATCCGTTTTCGTACAAGTTTTGCGCCAAACTCATTGTCATTTTTGCAGTGAATCCTAACTTTCGGTTCGCTTCCTGCTGCAAAGTACTTGTAGTGAACGGTGCGTAAGGTCTTTCCGTGTAGGGTTTTTCCTCAACTGTCTTGACACGGGCAGAATGCTGCAACAGCCGCTGCACTTCCGCTGCCGCGTCTGTTTCGTTGAGTAAAATGAAGTCCTGCGGCTTGAACAGTTTTCCGGTTGAGGCATCGAAATCCTTGCCGGACGGAATTTTTTTTCCGCCGATGGAGATTAACGCAGCGTTGAAGTTCGCACCGGAAGTCCCGCTGAATATTCCGAGCAAGTCCCAATATGATGCGGAGTGAAACGCCATTCGTTCACGTTCCCGTTCAACAACCAATCGGACGGCAACACTCTGCACCCGTCCGGCGGAGAGTTTCGGACGAACTTTCTGCCAAAGGAGCGGTGAGACCTCATATCCGTAAAGCCGGTCGATAATACGCCGTGCTTCCTGCGCATTGACGAGATTTTCGTCAATCTGCCGCGGCGACTGCAAGGCGGCTTCGATGGCGGACTTCGTTATTTCGTGAAATACTAACCGCTTGACGGGAACTTTCGGCTTTAATTCTTCGACGAGATGCCAACTAATTGCTTCGCCTTCGCGGTCTTCGTCAGTCGCGAGATAAACTTCGTCAGCATCGGAGATTAGTTCGCCTAACCGTTTGATATTCTTGCGCTTATCGTCGGGGACTACATAAATCGGCTGAAATTTATCATCGACATTGACACCTAGCCGTCCCCATTTTTCTTTCTTAAATTTAGCGGGAACTTCTTTTGCACTGCCGGGCAAATCGCGGATATGCCCGATACTTGCTTCGACTTTGAATTCTTTACCGAGAAACGCACCGATAGTCCGCGCTTTCGCCGGCGATTCTACGATGACGAGAGAATAATTCTTCCCTGAAATGGCTTTTGACATAATTCGTAAAGCGTTTTGTTAAATGTGAAATGTTCATTATCGAAATTGACTTTACATAGTTATTACACAAACTACCCATTTTGTCAATAGCAGTTTTGTTTAGGGGGCGGCTCGTATTATCTCATTCTCCAAAGATAATTTTATTCTTCATCAGTGCTTCAGCGGCGGCAAGTTTCATACGCATATATTCCATCGTGCGGGTTCCCTTGATTTTATTACACGAA
>WRCR01000205.1 GCA_009783865.1 Planctomycetaceae bacterium
GAAGTATTTACCTGTTCGCCCGAAGCCGGTTGCGATTTCATCGGTTATCAAAAGTACATCGTATTCATTGCACAACCGGCGGATTTCATTCAGATAAGCCGGATGATAAAACCGCATACCGCCTGCTCCCTGCACTATCGGCTCAAGGATGAAAGCAGCGGTTTCTGCACTGTGTTCAGCAAATAATTTTTCAAGTTGCTGAATATCGCTGCGGAATTCTTCGGAATCGTCATTGCCGTCAAACTGAACGGCAGGACGTTTCGCAAAAACCTGCCGCGGCAGGATACCGCTGAAAAGTTTGTGCATGCCGTTGATAGGGTCGCAAACCGACATCGCACCGAGAGTATCGCCGTGATAACCGCCGCGGAAAGACATCAACTTCGCTTTTGCCGTATTACCGGTTGCCTGCTGAAATTGTATCGCGGTCTTGATTGCAACTTCGACCGATACCGAACCTGAATCCGCAAAGAAAATTTTATCCATGCTTTTCGGAGCGGCAGCAAGGATTTTTTTCGCTAATTCAACCGCCGGTCGATGCGTGATTCCCCCGAACATAACGTGCGGCAATGTTTCCAACTGCTGCCGAACCGCACTCTCAATAACCGGATGCCGATAGCCGTGAATCGCACACCACCACGAAGACATGCCGTCAATCAGTTCCTTTCCGTCTTCTGTGAAAAGAGTACATCTTTCGGCGGACTTCACCGCAATGACCGGATGCGGGTCTGTCGCCGAAGTGTACGGATGCCAAATATGCGAGTGGTCGAATTGCAAAATATCTTCAATGGTCATTCATTCTTTCCCAAACCGGAGCGAGTATTTTTGCCGCAGTGTTCCAAGCGGCAATATCCTTTTTCTCAAAGAACGGTACTTCGGCAAGAACCGGCACTCCGCTAAATTTTTCGATGACTGCAATGTTATCTTTGCGTATAACATCGAAGTCACCGCTTGCACTTTGTTCCGTTATACAGTTGGAAATCAATCCGATAACCGGTATATTTCTGCGGCACAGTTCTGATAACGACAGTAAAACATGATTGATACAGCCGATCCTGTTCGCAAACACCAACAAAACCGGCAGCAGCGTCTGCTGTATTAAATCAAGATTTGCGTCGTTGTCATTCAGCGGAACATACAAACCTCCTGCCGGTTCAAGCAGTGCAAAATAACCGTCCTGCTGCAATTTTTCAATTTCGTTCAGGATTTCTTCAACACGGATTTCTTTTCCTTCAAGACGCGCAGAAAGGTGAGGCGAACACGGTATCGAAAACCGGTAAAACACTTCTATGCGAACATCGGTTAGCGGCGGAACTTGGTCTGCTATAGCACTTTTATAGACCGCTGCATCTTCCGCAGCAGTCAAAGTATTAAAAGCAGGAACACCCGTTTGTACCGGTTTAACAGCGGCAACCTTCAGTCCTTGCAGCAAACCGGCACGGAACAAGGCAGCGGTAATAACGGTTTTGCCGATGTCAGTGTCCGTTCCGGTGATGAAACAGCCGTTGTACATAATAAACTTGTTCGGAAATGTTACTTTAGCGAAATAGGTATCGTTTTATTCCACTAGTGTGCGGCATTCTATCACAATTCACTTTCCCGGTCAAGGAGATTATTGTGGAACGTTGGCACCGTGCTTTTACCAAAAACGACACAGAATTTAAGGAACTCTTCGGAGTCAAGAAGGAAATCTTTCAAGAAATGCTCGCCATTTTGACCGCCGTATGCCGCGAGCGGCACCAAAAAGGAGGACGGCGGTCATCACTCAGCGCGGCGGAGCAGAAGTTGTTTAACAGCGAACTGCCGCAGGAGCGGATTTGTCATTGAAAACATCAATGCAAAGATTAAAACCTTCCAAATCATGAGTGAAAGGTATCGAAACAGACGAAAAAGGCATATGTTGAGAATGAATCTTGTCTGTTGCTATATTGAACAAAGAAATACTATTGTAGTTTCCGAACAAATTTAATATAAAAAGGAAACCGGCTTGGACAAAGGTTCGGTGATTGAAACATATTAGCCATTTGCACGGAGTACCGCCTACACTTGCGGCTCTTGATTTTAACCGGAGTACCGGTCTAAATATCGGCGGGTTATCACCCGCGGCTCGTATTGTTTTCACGCAATCTTGCGATTGCGGCTCTCTTTGGGCGGAAGTTTTTTAGCGGGGGCACTCTGACATTTTATAAAAAGGGAGTATAATATAATCGGTATTGTTTTACGGATTACTTTCACCATATCGAAAACATGTCTTCAGACAAAAACATTCCAGACGAACAGAGCAGCGGTATTATTCACGAAGAAAATACTGCCGATGACCAACTTGCGGAAAATTCCAAGCCGTTCACTATCAATGTATCGGAACGGGTAAAGCGTTTGCCGCCGTATCTCTTTGCGCAACTCAATAAACTCAAATATGAGAAGCGGCAAACCGGTGCCGATGTTATCGACCTCGGAATGGGAAGTCCCAGCGACCCGCCGTCTAAACTTGTCATTGATAAACTGATTGAAACGGTACAAAATCCGAGAGTTCACGCCTACAGCAACAATCGCGGGCTGCCGCAACTTCGCCGTGAAGTTGCCGCTAGATACCTGAAGTATTACGGCGTGCGTCTCGACCCTGAAGCGGAGACCATTGTCACCATCGGTTCAAAAGAAGGGCTGTCGCACTTGTGTCTTGCCCTGCTCGGTTCAGGCGATAATGTGATTGTACCGTCTCCGTATTTTCCTGCGCATTTCCATGCTCCGATGTTAGCGTCCGGCAATGTACTGCTGCTCGATGCAACAAAGCCGGAGAAATTTTTGTCCAACATTTCGGAGACCTGTCAAAAGTTGTTTCCGAAACCGAAACTGCTCTTGCTGAATTATCCGCATAATCCAACGGCAACTGTCGTGGAACAGGAATTTTACGCAGACGTTGTCAAGTTAGCAAAACGCTACGGCTTTATAGTTGTCAGCGATATGGCATACGCCGATATTTGCTTTGACGGATACAAGGCACCGAGTTTTCTTTCGGTTCCGGGAGCGAAAGAGGTCGGCGTTGAAACAACGACAATGAGCAAGGGCTACAACATGGCGGGCTGGCGTGTCGGATATTGCTGCGGCAATGCCGAGATAGTGCGGGCATTGGCAACGATTAAGACGTACTATGATTACGGCATCTTTTCGGCGATACAGATAGCGGCGATTTCGGCAATTCGGCACACTGACCGGGATGTTGAGGCGCAGGCGATGGTATATCAAAAACGCCGCGATGTATTATGTTCCGGCTTGGAACGCATCGGCTGGAATGTTGTGAAGCCGAAAGCGTCAATGTTTGTTTGGCAGCAGGTTCCGCCGGAATGGCAGAAGAAAATGTCCACGTTTGATTTCGCAATGAAGTTGTTGCAGGAAGCAAACGTGGTAGTTAGTCCGGGCAGTGCTTTCGGCGAAGCAGGCGAAGGGTATATGCGGCTTGCGTTAGTCGAAAAGGAAGACCGGCTGCGGCAGGCGGTTCGTCAAATCGGACGGGTATTGAAAGAAAAATCGTAAAATGGTGATTCATTTTTTACTGTTTTTTGACAAATTTTACGTTTTTTGCAGATTTTGCCCTTGCAATTTTGCCGAAATCAAGTATAACACACGTGCTAGTTTCGTAGATATATTGTTTATTTTTCAATTTTTAAGGAGTTTTTTAAATGCAAAGTATTATGACTCTCGTTTGTTCGATCGTTTCCGCAATCACGGAAGGCGTAAATTTAGAGAATTTGAGGGGGGGAGAATTAAGAGCGGCGGGTGATAACCCGTCGTCTGTAAATGACGCTAAGAGAGCATTTACTCTCGTTGAACTTCTCGTCGTTGTCGCTATTATCGGCGTTCTCATCGCATTGCTCTTGCCCGCTGTTCAAGCCGCTCGTGAAGCCGCAAGAAGAATGCAGTGTTCAAACAATGTCAAACAGTTGTCACTTTCCTTGCACAACTACCACGATGTCCAGGGTTTCTTCCCTGCCGGAGCGCAAAGAAACTTCAGGCGGCTCGGCACTACGGCAGTAGTAGATGTCGAACCGATGGACAACGTCGTTGGAGCGCGGTTATCCGGTTTTATCGCCCTTTTGCCGTATAACGAACAGTCCGCCCTTTATGACAAAATCAATTCCAACGACTATGCGTATGCGTGGAACGATTCCTCGCCGGTAGTTTCGGGCGGACTCACCAAGAACGACGGTACTATTTCTCTTGATTCCAATGTACAAGGTGTCAACAATCCGGTGGTAACCCGTTTGGCGGCACTTTTCTGCCCCTCCGACAACAGAGCGTACGTATCAACCGATACTATGACCGGTCGTACGAGTTACCGTTTCTGCTACGGTGATTTCCCGGTCTATATGTCTGCCGATTTGACTACAAAATTGACTACCCGCGGTGCTATGGGAATCAACGGCTGGATGAACATGAGCGGCTTGAAGGACGGAACAAGCAACACCGCTGTTTTTAGCGAGCGTGTTATCTCCACCGGTACGTACGACCGAGACATTCGCGGGGCGCACATTCAGGCGACCATTAATGCCACTGGTGCAACTACAGCGATAAATACTTTCGGAACCGAAGGTAGGATGTTCACCGTTAATGGGAACGGTCTTGGCGGCTGGCGTTGGGGTGACGGTCGTATAAGTATGACCGGTTTCCTGACGATTTACCAGCCGAATGCGGTTTGCACCGACCGTAGGTCAGACAGCGGTACAGCGACAAACAATAATACCGGTAGCGGCTTTAGGTCGGCAATAACGGCTTCGAGTAACCATAGCGGCGGTGTTCAGGTTGGACTGGGAGACGGTTCGGTGCGTTTCATTTCCGACACGATAGACAACGGCGGCTGTACCGCTAAGGGTACGGGGCTGGTTGCGGCAGGTACAACTGCTTGGGCGAAAGACGGCAAAATCACCGAAAATGGCATGAGCCGTTTAGGCGTATGGGGTGCCTTAGGTACCCGCGACGGCGGCGAAAACACCACGCTGTAGTAAATTGCATACTAAAGAGGCGGGCGGCTTTAGCCCCCGCTCTTAACATTTCATTCATTAAGACAATAAAAAAAATACAAAGGAATACTACAATGAAAATAAATTATAAAGCGTTTACGCTAGTCGAACTTCTCGTAGTCATTGCAATTATCGGAGTTCTAATTGCATTACTTTTGCCTGCCGTTCAAGCCGCTCGTGAAGCCGCAAGAAGAATGCAGTGCAGCAACAACATGAAGCAGTACTTGATTGGGATTCACAACTACCACGATGTCAACAACGCATTGCCGTCAAGGAACTGGCGAATGACATTCAAAAAGGATGACGGTTCTTTAGGAACCTCCTCGAGTTGGGGTACTCTCGGTCCGCTGCTCCCCTATCTCGAAATGCAGCCGAGATACGATGCCCTCATGTCTCATGTTTTTGCTGCTGCTGACACATCGTTTAGCGGTGACGTAAATATACCGGCAACACAAGGTTTTATTTCGGTTATAGCGTGTCCTTCAAATGTCAACGTGCTGGTTGCCAGCACCACGAGAGCCAAGGGCAGCCATGCGATTTCCATCGGCGATGTTATAAATACCGATGTATCAGGAAATGATGCCCCAGGAACCGCAGAAAGGGCGATTTTCGTTGTCAACCAATGGAAAAAATTATCTGCCGTTATGGACGGAACAAGCAATACACTAGCGCGTTCGGAACTAAATACGTTTGACACTGAGACATCGCGTAAAGTAACAGAGTCAGGAACAAACGGTGTCGGCACCGGGTTGCAGACCACTCCGATAACGCTGTGCTTTGCAACGGTGGACCCGATTGACAGAAAAGTGATTAAAGCAACAAGCAGAGGGAATAATGTTGCCGATCCGGACACTTACGATGCCCATCGCGGTCGTATACCTTTCTATCACCATACTACTTACGTCGGATTTAACACGGTTCTTCCGCCGAATTCGCCGAACTGCTACAGCGGCAATCGAAACAGTTGGGGAGTGCTTTCTGCGGCAAGCAACCACAGCGGCGGCGTAAATGCCTTCTTTTTGGACGGCAGCGGGCGGTTTATTTCTGATACGATTAACTGTGTAACCTCGCCGTTGCCGACGGGATTGACAGTGCCGGGACAGGTTGTCTACGGCAAGAGTGCTTTCGGCGTTTGGGGTGCGCTTGGCAGCGCAAACGGCGGCGAAAGTGTGACGCTGTAGTTTAGCGGCAAGTTTAGCGGCGGACTTTAAGTCCGCCGGTGATAATAATATATCGTTTATTTTTTTACTTTAACAAGGAGTTTTCAAATGCGAAACTTTAAGTTGTCTTACGCGTTTACGTTAGTTGAACTTCTCGTAGTCATTGCAATCATAGGGGTTCTAATTGCATTGCTTTTGCCTGCTGTCCAAGCCGCCCGTGAAGCCGCAAGAAGAATGCAGTGCAGCAACAATATGAAGCAGTTCTTGATTGGGCTGCACAACTACCACGATGTCAACAACTCATTGCCGGCAAGGAACTTTCAGATGACATCCAAAATGTCAGACGGTTCTTTATACACATACACTAATTGGGGTTATCTCGCTCCGCTGCTTCCCTATATCGAACAGCAGCCGAGATACGATGCTCTCTTGGCTCATGTTTTTCCTGCCGGCTCAGGGTCGTTTAGCAGCAGCGACACTGTACCGGCGATACAAGGTTTTATTTCGGTTATAGCGTGTCCTTCAAATAACAATGTGTACGTTGCGAGTACCGATATGTCCAGATGCAGCCAGGCGATTTCCATTGGTGATATTATAAATTATAGTGTCACAGGAAACGATGGTCCAGGAACTGCTGAAAGGTCACTTTTCGTTGACAACCAATGGAAAAAATTATCTGCCGTAATGGATGGAACAAGCAATACCTTAGCGCGTTCGGAATTAAATACGTATGAAAGTGAGAGATCGCGTAGAGTAACGGAATCAGGAACAAATGGTGTCGGAACCGGGTTACAGACCAACCCGATAACGCTGTGCTTTGCAACGATTGACCCGAATGACAGAAAAATGATAAAGGCAACGGCATATGCCAGCAATGCTGCTACGGCGGACACTTACGATGCCCGCCGCGGTTGGATACCTTTTCATCCTCTCGCTACTTACACCGGATTTAATACGGTTCTTCCGCCGAATTC
>WRCR01000206.1 GCA_009783865.1 Planctomycetaceae bacterium
GCTCGTTAACTCCGCTCATTTCGGCGGAAGAGTCCGACTTGCGAAACTGTTTCACGAGAACCAGCGGCAACTGGCTTGACGAAGAAACAATACGCAGCGATTTTGTACCATTTGCGTGGGCTTTCCTGCTGGGGGCATTGGTAATGCTGGGAGTCCATCAATTCTTCTGCTCGGCAAGGAAGAAAACATTGCCCATTTCGTAGAAATGGAACGTTCACAGGAAACGTTAACGGATACGCAATCGTTGTATTACGGAATCTTCCAACGCGGCACTTTTTTGCTCTTGCCAACAGTTTCAAATGTGTCCTCTTGCTTTTCCCCGTCATTCCGATAAAATAACAGCAAATGCTTTTGTCATCCAAACTCCAAACTACCGTTATCTGCAATACTATGAAATTCGGCTATTATCCCGGGTGCGCACTACACGGCTCTTCCAACGACTACGAAAAGTCCGTGCGCGCCTGTATGTCCAAATTGAACATCGAACTTCAGGAACTGGACGATTGGATTTGCTGCGGCGCAACTGCGGCACATAATATCAATAAAAAACTGGCAAAAGTACTGCCCGCTAGAAATCTGGCGATTGCAGAACGAGACGGTATCAACGAAATACTTGCCCCTTGTCCGATGTGTTCAATGGAGTTAATCAAAGTTGCAAACCTGCTCAAGGACTCCGCCGAATTACAGAAAGAAATGACGCAGATTGTCGAACAAACAGTCATCGGAAAAGCCGAAATCTTCAACATCATTCAAGTGTTTCAACAAATCGGTTTTGAAACACTGGCAGCCGCGGCAGTAAAGAAACTTGACGCTTACCGCCCCGCTTGTTATTACGGCTGTCTTCTAACCCGACCGCCGAAAGAATTGAAATTTGACGACCCCGAACAGCCCGCCTCAATGGAAACTCTGCTCGAAACACTCGGCGCAAAGCCGGTCAAGGATTGGAATTATAAAACCGAATGCTGCGGAGCGGGCTTAACTTTGGCGGACGATTCCGTTATCAGTAATTTGTCCGGCAAGATTCTGGAGAACGCAAAACGGCACGGCGCAAATTGTATGGTTGCCGCTTGTCCGATGTGTCACATGAATCTCGACATGAAACAAGCCGCCGCCGAAAAGTATTATAAGACCGAATTCAATCTGCCGGTTT
This sequence comes from Planctomycetaceae bacterium, assembly GCA_009783865.1. Taxonomy (GTDB): domain Bacteria; phylum Planctomycetota; class Planctomycetia; order Pirellulales; family Thermoguttaceae; genus WRKP01. Next base: position 1,151 of record WRCR01000206.1, read on the forward strand.
ATTATCTGTCGGATTTGGTCGGTATCGCACTCGGCATTTCGGAAACAGAACTCGCCGTGAATAAACATTTTGTGCCTGCATTGCAAGTTGCAGGATAAGACGGCGAGGATAAATTGAATCATTCCATTGAAGACGTTTATAAGTTTCTTGCTGCTGATTTATCTGCTATGGAAGAATCCGCCCGGCAGATGCTCGGCAGTGTTGACCCGTTTGTTTCGGAAGTTGTCCGATACAGTTTCCGATTTAGCGGAAAGCGGCTGCGTCCGACTCTTTTGTTCCTGACGGCAAGAGCGGTTGACAGCAGCATTGTTTCGGCAGTATCTGAAGAACATCGGCGGGCTGCGGCAGCAGTGGAATTGGTGCATACCGCATCACTGATACACGATGATATATTAGACGAGGCAAAGACGCGTCGGCATTTGGATACGGTGAATGTTCACTGGAATGCACAGGTCGGTGTGCTTGCCGGTGATATAATTCTCACGAAGGCGATTCAACTAATACTCGAAAATGACGACTCGTATGGTTTCCGCCGTTTAACGGAAGCGTGCCGCCGGACTTGCGAAGGCGAATTGCGGCAGTTGGGAACCATTGGAAATTTTGATTTGCCGATTGATGCGTATTTTGAAGTAATTGCCGGTAAGACCGCTCCGCTGCTTGAATGCAGTGCGGAATTGGGTGCGTTTTATTCCGGTGCGGACAAGGAAACCATCGAACGATACCGCAATTTCGGTCGGCAACTCGGCTTGGCGTTTCAGATTATAGACGATGTACTTGATTTTAGCGGCAAAACAGATGCGGCTGGAAAGACGCTGCATACTGATTTGTTGAATCGCAAACCGACTTTACCGCTGCTTTTGTTTTTGCAGAAGTGTAATGAAAGTGAACGGAAGGAGACCATCGCTGCGATTCAAGACGAAGGATTTGACTTATCGTCAGCGGCGGAGATTATCCGCAGGACTTGTGAGACAGGTGCGGTGCAGGAAGCGGAGAAAATCGGTGCGGACATTGCTGAAAAGGCGGTGAACTTTATCCGCAATACCGGCGGAAATAAACAGGCGATAGACGGATTGATAACGCTTGCGGAATTCGTTGTGAAACGAAAAAAATGAGAGCCGGAATATTAAAAACCGGAGTACCGGCTAAATAGCGGATGTTCTAAGAAATTTTTTTATTGCTGCTATTACTTCGTCCGGTGCGTCTTCCACAACGAGATGATGCGCATTGTCAAGCCGATGAACATCGGCATCAGGAAAAAACTGTAAATAACGTTTCAGAAAATCCGGAGAGAAACACCAATCCTGCATGCCCCAGATAAGACAAACATTTCTGCCCGAAAACGAAGGCAACGCGTCTTCAATGTTCTTCAACGCCGCATAACTCGGATGCGTCGGCGATATTGGAATGTCCCGCACGAAACGATAAACCGCCGTCCGGTTCGCCCAACTATCATACGGCGCAAGCAGTCCGCTGTGCGCCTCCGCCGACAGATTTTTTCTCGATGCGATTGCCATCCAAACCGTTCCCAGCGAAAACAAATTCAAACACTGAACCGCTATGCGCCCAAACACCGGCAAACGACAAACCGTAATGCGGAGCGGACACCGCATATTTGCAAATGAAGCCGTGTTCATCAAAACAAACCGCTTGAATCTTTCCGGTTGACGGACAGCGGCACCCATTCCGATTGCACCGCCCCAGTCGTGTCCGACCAGCGTTATATTCTGCAAATTCAAGTGTTCAATCAATCGGCAAAGGTCATCAATGCGGCGTTCCAAAGTGAACGGATATTGCTTTTCATTCGGTTTATCCGAAAGTCCGCAGCCGATGTGGTCAACCGCAACAGCACGATGTGAATTGCGAAACTCCGTTATCAAGCGGCGGAAATAAAATGACCACGTCGGATTGCCGTGAACGAACAGCATCACTTCCCGTCCTTCGGCATTCTTCGGCTTCATTTCGTCAAGATAATGAAGCCGCAATCCGTCTAAATCGAAATAGTGCGAATTAAACGGATAAAGGGAACGCCAAGATGGAACATCCTTTTTTTTCATTTACCGTGCCATCGTTATTTTGCCGCGAAGAAGTTAAACCCGATTTGCAATGCAAGCGGTCCCCACTCGCATTTGAACGGTATCGAAATGGGCTGCGACTTCAGCGGAAAGTGCAGACGGCAATTTTCTCCGCAGAGGACATTCGGTAAACTCATCGTCATCTGATACTGTGCCAGTTTCGATTTCGCGCCGCCGCCGACCATATTGGTTAATTCGCCGACTGCGTCCATTACATCATCATTTACTTCGGATAATTCCGTCATTAACATCGCTGAAGCAGCATGGATGGCAACCGCTTCTGACATCGAGAGAACAACTGTTCCCATTCCGGCGGAACTGCTCATGCCGATGATTCCGCTCACCGGATGCAATGCCTGATTGTTCTCCATCAGACCGAGACCGGTTCGTTCAATTTTACAGTTCAGCATCGTACTAAACGCATCTTCAAGACCGGTAATGACCGGATTGATATAATCGATAGCACTGGTCATAGTGTTTCCTTCTATATGGAATTTTTTTGTTTCAACCTATCTGGCAATGTCAACCGTTTTCAAATGAGCGACGTTGAGTATAACAGATTCGGCCTGGATTTCGCAAGGGGCGAGACATCTTTTTTCGTATTTTTCCGATATACTTTAACGAATATACCGGTCAGTTGAAATCTCCGGCTTAATGCTGTGTTTTCAACTGCGTTTTCAGCGCGGCAGTTGTCCGCCGTTTGTTCTGATTGTAACACGGGCAGCAGCATTACCGCCTGATTCGCTCTTTCCGACAAACCGGACAGTTGATTGTCCATTGGGGATTTCGATTTGATTGGCGGGCGGTTTCATTTCGCTGATTTCATTGCCAAGCGAGTCATACACGACTGCCCGATTTCCCGGGGTGTATTCCATGTAATGACCGTTCTTGATTTTTCCTTCAAACGCCATATTTTGACCGTTGATTTCAAGCGTTGGATTAACGAGATATGTCTCCTGAATCGGAAGTGCCTTGACAGTACGGAACCGCAGATTTTTCGGGTCGCCGACTATCATCAGGTGAACTTCCGAGATGCTGTTGTAATGAACCTTTTGACGAAACTCAACGTACATGCCGCCGCACGGAATTGCCCATTTCACATTTTGACGTGTTCCGTTCTCCGCTTTTGCCAGTGAAAAATAACGCCAGCCGGTGAAATCCACATCAATGAAATGGTCGGTGTGTCCCGAAACCAAATGAGGCGGACTATCGACTCGGACGTTAATCTGCTGACCGCCGCCGTCTCCGAAAACCCAAATCCCCATGCCAAGATGCTTGGACAAATCTAAGGGCTTCTCAAATTTTTGTGAAACAGTATTTTCCACGGCTTTCGTTTCATCCATCGGAATCAATTCGATGGCATCAGGACTATCGTAATCGGCGGTTTGGTGATAATTCTCAATCCGAATCAATGCCGGCGTTTGTTTCCCAAACGGATTGCCGAACACGAAACTGTTTTTCTCCGAATTCAACACGGCACGTCCATAATTCGCTTCCGTCAAGTGCCAACCGTTCGCGGACTTTCCAATAAGAAAATGTTTGCCCGGTTCTTTGAGCTGATTGAGTGTTTCCGCAGAAAAATATCTTTCTTTCCGAAGCGTGTCGTAATTTCTCAACACCATTCCGTTTCGGTAAGTTGCCGGTGTTGCAGCGGATTTTTGAATGTCGAGATAAGAAAGACCGTAATCGTGTCCCAGACATTTTGCTCCGAGATACTCAACGTCTTCTGAAAACATAATGTCGTACTGAAAATTGTCAATGTTGTCGCCGCGTGATGGAAGGATAGCCATCCAGCCCATTTGTCCCGGAAGATAAAGCCGGTCCGCCTGTGAAAGATTTGAATCGATATGCATGTCGAAAAACGTTTGATAACCGCGATGCGCCGCATCCCAAGCACCCATGCGTGAACGTCCGTACCAGAGATTAGAACTGAACGTGCTGTATTCCAAAAGAGGCGGCGTGTTGACGTTCTTCAGGATTTCGTTGACAAACAGAGAGTCATAATACCACGTTAATTCCTTATCCGCGATAATACTCCATGTGCCGTCGAGGGCATCGAGATAAATCATTCCGAAACCGCCTTCGTTGTATGCTCTTGCGGTCTCACGGGCAACTTCGAGAAACAGTTCGCTCTCCGGTTTGGGAACGAAGAGGAAAAAGAATTGCGTCAGATGGTCAACGGGAGTTCCCTTAGCATGGGCGGAAATTTTGGTGCCGTATGCTCCCCGTGTGCAGTTGTTGAATCCAAACGGGGCTTCCTTCTGCGGCTGATTGATGATAATCAGTTCGTCGCCAATCCGAACAACCTTACTGTTGCGGACGAAAAAGCCGGTGATTTCCGAAACATCCGCCGTGCTTTCCTCGACAAGAACCGTTTTCGATTCCATATCAAGGTCAGCAGCCAGCGTGAAGGTGCGCATGACATCGAGGTCTTTGCTCGGTACCGGTGATACAAATCGCGAGTTGGGACTTAAAAACTCGGCGTATGTGTGCAAGCCGGTTATCATACCATGCTTTTTGAATGCTTCCGTGGTCTTGCGGAAATCGGAGATACCATTTGGATACGCTTTTTCGTTAAAATGGAAATCGCCCTGCCGGAATGGTACGCCTTGATGAAAATCAACTTGGTCTACGCCAAATTCGGCAAGATGTTTCGCCCACTCTTCTACTTTGTCTTCCGTGATTGGTTCGCTGATGATGATATAGGAGCCGCGGTTTTTCGGATTGTCTTTTGCATAAGGACCGCCGGCTTTGGAAACCGGCATCTCACCCGGCGGATAGGAATCGACTATCGTCTTCATAGCATCACGCAGTTTCGCTTCGGGAAATCCGAGCAGAAAGACACCGGCACCTTTGTATCCGATTGATTGGTAACAATGTCCGCCGAGCAAGCGGGAACGCCCGGGATAATCCAGCGTTTTCGTGTTGATTTTCCGGCTCATCGCAGTTGCAGCAAAATCGCTTTTTCCGTAATCAATGTTGAGAGGAACTCTGGCAAACTGAAGCGAATAAAAATCACCGCTTATTTCAACGACATCAAAAGTGAGAAACGTTTTTTCTGCGGCGACACGAATTTTAACGGTAATCGGCGTATCAGAAAAAGTAAACGTCAATATATCACCGTCTTGTTTCACATTGTTCGGCACAAAGTCCCGTCCTGCTTTTTCGAGTTTCAGAATGCAAAACGCTGACTTTCGGGCTGCATCGTAATAATCCGTATTGTTTCGCCGGTCGATAAAATTCTCGGCGATTCCCTTTTCGGAAAGCGTCAGTTGAAAATGTTCGGTTTGCCAACGGAGCGGTTCATCTGCTGACAGTGTTTGACAAACAAGAAAAAGCGAAATAAAACAGGCAAAGATGCGGAACATGGAAATTTCTCCTGTAAAAGATGTTGCACATTTCGGAACATGCTTTGTAGTGTATCCGATTCGTTCCGTAAAAGCAAGAACGGCACCTATTTTAACATTGTTTATCTATCTTAACTTTGAGTGGTGAGTAGTGAGAACAAGAGCCGCAAGTGTAGGCGGTACTCCGCCGAAACTTGCGAGTAAGAGTAACGAGCGGAAATCTGCGATTTCCGCTTTCACAAAAAACGTTTTTCGGAACAGCGGGAAACATAGTTTCCCGCTAGTTGTGCTGTTGTTTTCAATTACAGCGTCACGCTTTCGCCGCCGTCAATGCTTCCTAATGCGCCCCAAACGCCGAAATCACTTTTTCCCGAATTTCTTTCCTGCGGAACGGAACCGCCCGAAGGCAGCGGCGAACTTATGCAGTTAATAGTATCCGAAACGAAACGCACGCTGCCGTCCAAAAGACCGACATTTACGCCGCCGCTGTGGTTACTCGTTGCCGAACCGACACCCCAGCCGTCACGGTTGCTTGCGGAACAAGTCGGTGAATTCGGCGGCAA
>WRCR01000207.1 GCA_009783865.1 Planctomycetaceae bacterium
TATTTCCAACTCCCGCACCAACTTACTCAATGTCGTCAGCGACAATAATTGACGGGACGTGAATAAATCCGAAAATTTATCCATTCCGTAATTACGCTGTGAAAAAGCCCGACCTGCACCGCGTCCGCCGCCTTTCGGTGTTTCTTCATTGGGCAAATCAACGTTTCGTTTTTTCAATTCCCGTTTTGCGTTTTCGATTGCGTTGTAATCGGTTTCATTCGGCAGCCGGTAGAATCTTCCTTGTTCATTGGAGTGAGTGGTAACGACACAGACCAATCGGGCATCGTCCGCTCCGCCGCGGCGTGCTTTCAGTTGCGTCCGCACCCGCTCCGCTTTGGTTGTGTATCCGCAGCAGGGACAAACCGCATTAGCACGGGCAACAGTACCGGTTGCGAATTTTCCCGATTCTGACGGGTTCGGGCTATCAATAATTGTAAAATCGACACCGCTCTTGTCTTTTCGCGGAAGCAGTTTCAATCCGATTTGCCGTTTGTCCTTCTTTGCAAGATACAGGGAACGCATTAGCGGGACTTCTGCGCCGCAGCCGGGACCTTCGCATTGTATCGTTCTCGCCCAAATATAAGCGATGGGCGTTTCGGTATAAGGGACTCCAGCCGTCCCGGCTGAATCATTTTTCAAGCGGGACGCTTGTTCTCCCGCCGGATAAAACTGTGCTAATTCTTTTTCTGCTTTTTCTTTGATAACGTTTCCGTAATGTCTGACGGCATCGGCAAGTTGCTGACCGTATTTCGGAATGTATTCGAGGACAACTTTATTTAACGTGACTGCAACGGGATTCAAGTCGCTTGCAAAGGCATCACAGCCGAGGCGAAGGGCTTCGAGCGGAATTGACCCGCCGCCCGCAAACGGGTCAGCAACGAGAAATTGTTCGTCATCTGCGCCGACAAAGCCAGCGGCTCTCTGTGTTAATTTTTGTCCCGTTTCGATAAACAGCGGAATAGCGGAGCAGTCCCAATTTGCGTAATCGGCGATAAAGTCGAGGAGTGCTTGTTGCAGATTAAGAGCCGCTGGCTTTTGTCGGCGGTTAAATTCGTCCCATATTTTTACGGACTCTTCTGGCAGCGAATTTCTTATATCTTTATTTTCGAGGATTTGTTTTGCAAAGTCCCGCATAATTTCGAGGGCTTCTTTGCGGAATTCATCGGGGCACTCTGCGTCCATCGGGTCGGGCAGTATCGTTGCAAGAAGGACGGCACGGCAGGCGGCGAGCGGTCTTCTCGCCCACCAGATATGCAGTGTCGAAATATGTCCGTGCCGAATCGACTTTTCCCTCCGTGAATGAGCGGAAATACGTTTTATCGGTAAATCGGTTTCAATAAGACGTTTCATTATTACATTTTACTCTGTATCTTTCAATTTGTAAATGTAGTGTTTCACCACTGGCTGCATTTGTTCTTTTGCCGGATTGCGGACGATATGTATTTCCGGCGTTTCCGCACAATTCAGTACAATGTAAAGGTAATAATCGTCCTGTAAACGTTCCGCCGTTTGTTTTTCGTTGGGCGTGAGTAAAACGTCGCCGGTTGCAGCCCGTCCTTTGACTTCGATAAACCGGACTTCGTTTGTTACGGGATGCACAGAACGCAAATCATAACCGCAATTATCTGCTTCCACGCTGACAACGGTGTATCCGTTTGCTTCTTCGTGTTTGATTACAGCGTCAACAGCGATTTTTTCGATTTCGTCATCTTTGAGCATCGGTTTAATGGCGGGTTTTTCACGTTCAGGATTCGGAAGTATCCACGCTTTGCCGATATGCCGGATGTTTCCGGGCATTACCTGCCGTTCTTTTTTCAATTCCGCAAGACGTGTCTTTTTACGGATTTCCAAATCGGTAAAATGGTCTTCCGCCATTTTCTTGTTTGCTTCGAACATCGGGTCATCGCTTTCAACACAGAAATCGCAGAGACGGTAATTCGCCTGGTCTATCAATGCGTCAAGCGACATTATCAGGTGTTCTCTCACGACATCGGTTTGATGTTCGCGCTCCTTTTGCACTTCGGGAAAGACGTGTTGCATCAGATATTCGATGGCGAAGTTTTCGGCATCGCCGGGAGTTCGACCGTCTCGGTTGACTGCCGGGACGGCTGTTGTCCCAGATGCCGTCAAATCAAGAAACAGCGTAGGTTCTTTAACGGTCTTTTCTCCGTTTGCGTCCGTTTTCACGCAGAGCAGTTTTTCGATAACGATTTTACCAAGTCCATCATTAATTTCGGCAATGAACACGTCGAGGTGATACGGCGTTGCTGTGTTAATATCGTAAAGCACCGTTCCGTTTTGCAATTCCTTTAATGCTCTGTTTTCGATAAATTGCCGAACTGCCTCGAACAACGGATGACCGGGAGTCACCCATTCGCAAGTCGGGTCTTTTGCTAATTTTTCTCTATCGAAAACAAAACGTTTGTATTCCGTTCCGATGCGTCCGTTTTGCGTTTCGAGTTCATTGCCGACCTGTATTAACCGCTGCGGCAATTTTTCGATTTTATAAGTGTTCGGTTTGAGAACCTTTACGTCCAGGAAAATCTTTGCGGCGGCAGTGCGGAAGAAATTCTCAATCACCTGCGGCACAAGGCGGCGTTCTTTTGCGGTTACTTTATCGCGGATAATTGCACCGAGATTCAAGTTGCGTTTTGCCAATCCTTCGAGGGCGGAGTCAGTTATTTTCCGCAGGCGTTCCGTATCGACATCTTCGACAATGCGTTCTTTCAGGAGTTCTTCGTCCATTTGATTTTTAGCATACATTTCTCTCACCCATTTTTCGATTTGATTGGCGGGAAAAATATCACCGAGGACGTTGAAAACCTTGCCGGTATGTTCAGGGTCAAGGTCGTTTTCGATTTGTTCAATGCGGTCAAAGAGTTTCTGCATCACCCGTCCTTCGCGGGTATTCACGGAAACAAAGTTGTGAATGAGACATTCTTTTTCCTGCCCGTATCGGTGAATACGTCCCATTCGCTGTTCGAGACGGACAGGGTTCCAGGGAATATCGTAATTTACCATCAGCCAGCAGAATTGCAGATTGATTCCTTCACCGGCGGCTTCGGTTGCAACGAGAACTTGGGCATATTCCCGAAATTCTCTTTCGGCATAGATTCTTGTTCCGCGCGTTTCTCTATCGCCGACTTTCATGCTGCCGTGTATTTGCGTAACGGCTAAACCCCACTCCCGCAGTTTGCCAACAAGATAATCAAGCGTATCTTTGTGTTCGGTAAAAATGAGTATTTTCATTTTCTTATCGCCGAACACTTTTTCGTCTTGCAGTAATTGTTTTAACTTGGCAAGTTTCGTTTCGATTTCCTGACTCTCTGCCGTTTTCGCTTTGGTAATGAGTGTCTCAAGCGTTGCGATTTCCTCCCGTAATAACACCGGATTAACGGACGGCACGACATTTTCTATTTTCGATAAGATTTCGATTTGTTCTTCATCGGAATAGTCATCGAAGTCGTCCGGTATTTTTGCGTCAATTTTGTCCTGCCGATATTTTTCAGGGTCGGCAAGAATCTTTTTACGGTTATCAGCCATTCTTTCAAGCGTCTTTCGGACGGCATAAACACTTGACGCAAATCGGCGTTGCAGCATCGCCATTGTAAAACCGATTGCTCTTGCCGCTGGTGAATTATCCATTGCCGCTTTGACGGATTGTTCTTCAACGTAATCGGTGAGGGCATCGTAAAGTTCGAGTTCCGCTTCGTTAATTTGAAATTCGACGGTCTTAACATGTCGGCGTGTAAAGATGCGTTTTGATCTGCCGTCTTTATCCGGAAATGTAACGAGTGCTTCTTTTGTCCTACGAAGATAGAACGGAGCGGACTTTTGTTTTATCGCTTCTTCAAGTGATTTTACGTTAGCATAAACATCGCGGTCAAGCAGTTGCAGAAAGAGACAGAACGCTTCCGGGTCGCCCTTATGCGGCGTTGCCGTCATTAAAAGATAATGGTCGGTATGTTAGTTTATAGGCAAGCGTCTTTTTATCGCTGCCGTGTGCTGCCATTTTGTGTGCTTCGTCAACGATGATTAAATCCCAATTACTCCGCAGCAAACTGTCTTTTGCGTCTTCGATAACGGATACCCACGAAACGGACGTGATAACCTGATTTCGTTCCTGCCAAGGATTTGTTCCGTAGTTTGCCCTCAAAACATCTCCGCGCATTAACTCAAAATTCTCGCGGAATTTTTCTTGGAGTTCCCGCTGCCATTGAAACGAAAGATTGGCGGGCGTGATTATAAGAGTTCGTTTTACAAGCCCGCGGACTTTCAATTCTTTCAACAGCAGTCCTGCCATTATCGTTTTTCCGGCACCGGGATCGTCCGCAAGTAAAAATCTGACTTGCGGTGCTTTGAGAAAATAGTTGTAGACAGCGTCTAACTGATGCGGCAGCGGGTCAATATTGGCAAGCGAAAGAGCAAAATACGGGGCGTAATTGTATGCGTGAGAAATCCGAAACGCTTCGATACCGAGTTGAAAGAGTTCCGCATCGCCCTTATATGCTTCGGATTCTTCGTGGCATTCAAGCCCGGCGATTTGTTCGGCATTAAGAGTCGGGCGATACATTTTGTTTGTTGCAATTCCTGTCGCAACTATTCGGGTATGTGAACCTACCAGCGAAACTGTTATAACTTTGACTTGTTCTGGAAAAACATCGCCCCATACTATCGCATCGGGTTGTAATTGTTCGGGTTTCATTTGCCGTAAATTATGTTCTGAAAACTACTTGCTAAAAATTGAATAAAACGAAAAACACGGTACCATCTTAACGTGTTGAGGACAAATCCGCAAGCACCTTGTATATCCGCCTGTTCGGGCAACCGACAGTCAACGGATTTTGTATCGCCGGGACGTTGATCCCGACCACTGGCGAGTCCAGCGAACTAAACTCGATAGGAGAACAAGACACCGATTCAAACTCATTTTTGCGACGTTCCGAATGGGACGCTGTTGGGCTGTAATTATACATGGCGGGCAGTGATAGGGAGATATTGGCAGTGTTCCCAATCAACTTAATCGATTGTCCAAGTGACTCGGCAGCCATGTGACGACAACTTGGTTGGAGTCGTCGTCCCAGAAAAAGTAGATTGCAAGACAATACCGCTCGTCCCGCGACACGCCCTTACGCAGGTGGTACTCGGCAAACCGCCGTTTCGACGTATGTAACGGATAGATAACCGTATAGTCGTCTTTATATTTGCCAAGTTCCGTTTCCGAAATCGAAGAACCGAAGTGTAAGCCAAGATACGTTCGTTCCGTTTCCCATTTTTCCGTCAGCGCAGGATGCATTTTCATATCGCGGAATGCCGTTGCCAATAACAACAGTGCTTTGTAAACCAATGCGATGTCTTCATATACCGCCTTTCGTTGATAATTGACGGCTCGCGGATGTAAAACAAGCCGACCCGCTAATTGCGTCTTGACCCATTCGTCCATTTCTTCATAATTGTCCGGGACAGGAATGTCCCTCTGCTCGTTCCCCGGCTTCGCATCCAAACTTGCGCGGAGTGAATCATTCATCACCCGCAAATGATAATTGGCGGTCTTTTCCTCCTCAAGTTGTTTTTCATACGATTGGATCAAAAGACCGTTGACCTCAAGTTGTCTCTTGTTTTCATGAATCCATACCTCAAAACCGCCAAGTTCGCGTGCATGTTCGGCTTTCAAATCCTTAATTTGTGAATTGATATGCTTGACCGTTTCCGACAGGGCTTTGCAAAGATCGTCTTTCGATTGGATTTTCGCCAATTCCTCGGCTCGCTTCTTATCTTCTTCGGCATCTTTTTCCCACTTCAATTGATAACGCCGCGCCTGAATCTCCCGGCAAAAAAGGAAACCGCTCCAGTCCCGCATCTGCCTCGCTTCGCGTCGAAGCATACCGTTCAAAAGAAACGCTTGGAAATCATCGCTCGTACCTCCTTGATACTCCCAATTCAAACCTCGGATTCCCGGCCAAGGACCGGGGCGGTTTGGAACCGCAATGGGATGGTTTGCGGGAGAGTCGTTCTCAAAATCAATCTGCGGCCAGTAAATGCGAACTGCCCCGCGACCAGCAGACCACGCACCGCCGACCATTTGAGACCAATCCGATTCCAGTTCCGTCGGCAGACAGACAACGTGGGCGATACCGATTCCAAGCCGGGCGAGTTCAAGATTGTCGAGAGTAAATCGAAACCGGCGATGCGGATATCGTTTGGAATCGGCTTGCGTCAAGAGCAGAACGGGAAGTGTTCGTTCGGTTGAAATCAACAGTTCATAAAAACGCCGTATATCGTTTTTCTTTGATAGTATCCATGGTTTGCCGTTCAAACGGCGACCGTCTCGAAGGACGTGTTGAAAGACCAATTGATCTATCAAAGCCGGTTTGGCACAATCCGCTTCTTTGCCGATAGCGGTTCCAGTTGAAATCGAACAAATATGGATTCCGAATCGGAGTATCTCGCCATCTTGCCGGAGAGCGATGTCGGTAGTCCATGTTCTTTCAGCCACTGTCTTCTTTTCGACAAACGGCGGCGAGGGTTGGGTCAAGCGAATCCCCCAAAGATGTTCATCGAAAACCGCCTCGCAGAAAAGCGTTGGGAAATCGGTTTCCGCCGTATAGCCGTCACATTGGCGGATATTCTGGTCTAGTTTTATCGGTAAATGCTCTTGCAGCCAATCATAAACCGTGTCTATGACTTCCCGAAAAACGCCAGTCATCATCGACGGCTGAGGAACAATAATATCGGCGGCAAACTGGTAGAGAGAATGCCGCTGAATCTCTGGTGTGACGATTATCTGTTCGTCCGGAATACTCATGAACTGCCAAGGCGGGAAAGACCATAAAAATGAATGAAGATAACCCCTATCAACGTTGATGGCTTCAAAATTATCCTTAATGGAAAATAAAATCACAACTATCGTCCTATAAATTTATCATATTTTGTGATCGTGTCCAGTAGAAAAAGCCAAAATGTCAAATTTGAAAATTTGAAGGGTGTGTAAAAATTTCTGGGGAATAGTATAATAGACTTGTTGCCAAACGGTTTTATCGCAATTTATCAAGAATAGAAATTACCAAAACTTTAATAATTCAATTTTCAGTTTTTATGAAAAAGGTTGTTAAAAAGGTTGCTAAA
>WRCR01000208.1 GCA_009783865.1 Planctomycetaceae bacterium
AAAGGTCTTCAAAATAATGTCGGAACGATACCGAAACCGAAGGCGAAGACATCTCTTGCGGACGAAATTCGTCTGTGCTATTATCAACTACGAAATAAAATAAAGTTAGGGAAAAGGTCTAATTGTGACACCGGTCGGCAAGTTGTCCTGACAAATTGTGATGGTATAATCGCTGAAATCGCGTGCCGGTTCGTCTTCGTTATTTTTCTTGACCGTCACTCGTTTGAACAGTTCACGGGATGAAGCGTTGCCGAGTGCAGATTCGTGTTTGAAAATCACGAGTTTGCAAGTTGACATCATTCCGCGGGCGGCACTGTGGTCGTGTTCAAACATATTGACCAAGGCGTTCCAAAACAATTCGAGGTCTTCGTCATTGAATCCGGTCTGCGCCGCCAAGTGCGGTGAGATGAAGCCGTAAGAAACGTAAATGCCGTAAGGGACTGTGTTCTTGCGTCCCATCGTGCGGTTATCACCGCTCTGCTTGTCGGCTTCTGCTTGGGTTGCCACTGCCATTCGGGTGATAGAATGTTCCAGCGTAACAATCGTATCTATAGACCTGCCAAAGGTTAGTTGAACGGGACCGCGGACTTGACCGGCATTGTCACCGGTACTCATCACGGCACCGAATGTTCGTATGTCGTAATACTTGGAACACATCCATTTTCTTGCCGCTTCTGTCTTATCGCCTTTTTCTTTTGATTTGACTTCGGGTTGTTCATGCGCCTCACCAATCAAGTTGTTCAGAATTGCTTTTTCCTTGATGAAAATATCGTAAGGCGAAGCCCCCTTGGTCATCTGCACAAAATTGCGTACTTTTCGCTTGAGACAAACATCGGTGACAAGTCCTTGACCGGTTTCGGGGTCGATTCGCGGCAGATTGCCAGCATCGGGGTCGCCATTGGGGTTACCGTCTTTGACATCAAAAATGAGAACGAAATCATAACGGTTAGAAATTGGATTTGACATAAGTAATACTCCTAAATTGTGTAAAATTGTTTTTGTTTAATGTCTCAATATTGCGGTCCCAAATCGTCTGGTGCGGCTTCAGTTTCACCTGCTGCATCCCCTTTTTTCTTGGCTGGCTTGAAGAAGTCCTGCCGTTGGTGATAGTATCCGATGGCAAAACATCCTTGGTCGTGAAGCGACAAGTGCGATGGAAATTCACCTTTCATTCCGTCGATTCCGCCGATGATTTCACCGAGCAACTTTTCAAAATTGATACGTTGTCCTACATTGTCCAATTTGGAAAGATGATGGTTTTTCAATCGCATCAGATTACTGAACACACTGGCCGGTGTGCCGGACGCGGCGGCATAAAAACGGTCTCGAATCGTCGCCTTGGGATTTACGGCTTCCTCCTGAATTTTTTCGAGAACGGCAAAAAGCCGTCCCAGTAAATAACCAGGGTTAGTATTATCTTTGTCAAGTGACACTGTAATCTCCTTGAATTGAGGGTTAGGGTTACGTTTGTAAAATCGATTGAGAAATGCCTTGATAATAGCGGCACGAGGATAACTGACATCACGCTCGGCACAAATTCGCCGCAGGGCGGCATTGAGCAAAGTTGCCGGATAAGGTAAACCTTCCAAAATTGAACGCATAACTTCGCCGCCGAGGTTCGGAGGGATGTTTTCCGACTTCCCTTGTCCGGCAGTCGAAATCAATAATCGAAAGAGCGACAAATATTCCGGCTGCTTGTCCGAGTGGACAATATTAAGGTCGTCAAAATGCTGTTTGACACGTTTCGCAATGGTTTCGACAGTATCGACAATCCAAAAGCGGATAGAAATCCGAGCCGCGTTTGGAGCCAAGCCCAAGACGTAAAACTTCGGCAGTTCTTCACCGCTTCCATCACTTTCGCGAAAAGCACCGCTTTCGATGGACTTGTAAATGGCACTAACCGCTCCGACACCTTCATCTGGATTATCCTTCGGCGGTTCGTTGAGTGCGCTGATAAACCAGCCCTCGAAATCAGTTTCCTTTGATGCCCAGGCAACGGTTGAAGCATCTGCGACTTGCATCCGGTTTTTCGACCCTTTGGCAAGCATCATGTTCAAAGCCGTTGCAAAAGCAAAGGCGGCGCGTTTGCCGACAGGGGAAACGGCTCCTTGCTCTTTGCAGAAGGATTGTGCTGCTGCAAAGTTGACACCGACTATCGTTCCGCCAATCGTTTGACCGCCCCAGACACCTTTGATTTTTGCATGGGTGAGTTCAATATCGTCCGGTTCTCCTGTGACAAGACATAGCGACTTGTTTTCCGTTTCACCGCTGCCGCTCGCTGCCAAAGAGTTAATCGCTTGCCGGACTTGCAAAGAATCGGATATAATCCCGTCGGTTCCTTTTAACTTAAAAGCGTGAAAAAAACCTTTTTCTTTTAGTTCTTGCCACCCTTCAAATTTTTCCAATAGTGCTTCCTTGTCGGTACGTTCAAGAAATTTTTTCAATGCATGCAAACCGGCGTCGTCAATATCTCCAAGCGAAAAGACCTTTTCCTTGAATTCATGATGCTGCCGTTCAACACGTTCCGGCTTGCCTTTGACAACAGCACCCGTTGTATATTCCGGTGTATCCCAAAGTAAATTCGCCACGACACCTACACTCCGTACAACTGACTGCGGAACGAGAAATCGTTTTGTCGTTTTGTTTTTTCCGGTTCCTTGGACTGTTGATTGAACGTCCGTCGGCAAACCATCGCCATCGAGAACAATGATATACGGAATTTCTTTCCATTCCCATCCCGGCGGAGCAATGTCGGAATCTGTATCGGATGCTTTCCGGTCATAATACTCTTTGAGTGCTTGTAAAATCATTTTGCCTTCCCTCTAACTTCATCGCTGTCACGGGCGGGAACGCTGATTATACCATTTTTCATCTCTGCACGGAAGAACAGCGGCTTAATGTTCTTCGAGTCGAAATCCATATCGTAGAGCATCCAGCCCAAATCGCGGGTTTCCTTAATCGGTTCAGCAGGATTCACTGCCGGATTGACAAGTTTGACATCCGCCGCAAACTCTCTGCAACCGAGGTACGGTTTATGGAACCACTGTCCTTTCTTTGCGCGCCGTTCAAATATCGCTGCGTATTTCGCTTCCGTTTCGTCAGTCCGTTCTTCGTCTGCCTTGCAGTTCTTCCAATCTGCGTATTCTTCAGAATCTGTTTCAAGCAAAAACTCCGGCACGGGAAAGCGGCTCTTCGAACGTTCTTTCGGCGGAACTTTCGGCAGAATGAAAACGAACTCCGCATGAATCCGATAGCAAACATCCCGCAAAAATAATCCTGCACGCTGTTGGCGGTCGTCTTCAATAAAAATCGGTGTTTTGCTTTGCGTAGAAGCAACTTTGCTGACTTCATTCCGACGCACAGAAATCCATCTAATCGGAGCCAGCACTTGAATCTCTTTGATAACCCAATAAATTGCTGGCTTCCAAAACACCGATTCAAATATTGCCCGCGCCGATGAAGGTGTTATAACATCGTAGGAAACGCGTTCCACCTTCATTTCCGGGCGAGTGAAACAGGCGAAATCACCAGTTACTTCCAACCAAAAGCCGCGTGACATTGAACTACAAAATAAATTTGGAAAACGGATAACGTATTTACATCTTGCATTATAGCACGGCGTAAATTACATTACAACACCCCCTCGCAAGCCGACATTTCTTTCTTTTGCAAGTCAACACCAAATTCGCTTGAATAACACGAATCGAGCGTTTGAACGAGAATATCTGTTGCTTTTCCGTGAATCACAAGTTGATGAATCATACCGCAGTGTAAAAGTTCAGAAACGTTCTGTTGCGGAATGTTGACCGTATAACGCTGCAAACACCGCATCAGTTCTTTGTGAATTCCTTCTTTTTCCAAACGCTTTATCAATGCCGGACTTTCACCATAACGGACAATCACCGGACGAGCATAATCGTCGTCTATAAGCCGAAAGGTTTCACCGACCGTTCGGAAATATATGCTGCCTTCTTTTCCGGGCTGTTGCAACATTTCGAGAAATTGCTTTCCCGTATCGTTGAGCGAACTGTAGAACAGTTCAAAATACTTTGCAAAGGTTTCAGGACGATGAACATCAAGTGCGTCATTCATCAATTCCCGCGTCGTATCTTCCCCTTTACGCAGCAAGCCCTTCGGTGCCGGTTTCTCCGGCACAAACACGTGAACCTGTCCCAGTGCAGGATTAAGTTTCCCTTCCCGATTACAGCGTCCCGCCGCCTGCACTATCGAATCCAAGCCCGCCAACGCACGATATACTACCGGAAAATCAATGTCAACGCCCGCTTCAATCAACTGTGTGCTAATCACCCGCACCGTTTGCTCTTGTTCCAAACGCCGTTTAATTTCTTTAATCACTTCACTGCGATGTTCGCCGCACATTAACGCCGATAAATGAATCGTTCCGTCCGGCTGTCCTTTCGATAGGATTTCGTACAACTTTCGGCAGTCGGTTCGGGTGTTCACAACACACAACACTTTTTCGTGCCGCAGCATTTCCTCGGCTATCTCCTCCCAAGTCGATGTTTTATTGATGTCCTTCGGAAAATGATACTTCACCCGCTTTAACAATTCATAGTATTGGTTCGGAGCAGAAATAATTTCATGAGATTCCCGTAACTTTACTCCAACCTGCTTTTTGTTCAACTCGTCAAATGCCGGCTGCGTTGCCGTGCAAAGAACAACCGTTGTACCGAAGTTTGCCGACAATTCATTTAGGACTTCCACACACGGTGTCAGATATTCCGGCGTTATCAGTTGCGCCTCGTCAAGAATCACAATACTGTCTGCAACGTTATGTATTTTGCGGCAGCGTCCGGGATGTGCCGAATAAAGCGATTCAAAGAACTGCACATTAGTCGTAACAATTATAGGAGCGTCCCAATTCTCAGATGCCAATTCCATCTGTGTAATAATTTCCTCGTCCAACTTTTTTTTCATTTGCGCAAGGTCAATGTTGCTGTGATGTTCAAGCACGTTCTCCGCACCGAAGTACTTACGGAACTCATCAGCCGTTTGCTCTATGATACTCGTATAAGGAATTACATAGATAATTCGCTTTTTTCCAAACTTGACCGCGTGTTCCAACGCAAATGCCATGCTAGAAAGCGTCTTGCCGCCGCCGGTCGGAACCGTCAAGGTACGCAAAGCGGTTTCACAACGTCCGGCTTCACGACATTGCGACAAAATATCATTACGCAATGTATTCAATTCATTCTTTTCTGCGCTGTCAATTTTCTTTTGCAATTCAACGTCAAAACGTTCTTTGAGTTTCAGCAATGAAGGTCTATTCTTCAAGCGCAACGCCGACTTTTCCGGGTCGCCAGCCCGCTCGGCATCAAGCCGGTCAGCATCGATGAGACATGAAAACAGCATCCGCATCCAGAGGTGAAGGTTATCCGCTTTGACAAACATCGGAAAATCTTGAAGTTGCGGCAAGTCCTTGACAAAATCGCCGATTCTGCTGCGTATCTCGTCCAACTCTTTCTTTGCATCTTGCATTCTGACGGACAACGCTTTACCGGCTGTTTTATCGCTGTCATAATCAGGCAAGCCGGTGTGATGACCGGCAACGAGATATGCTAATACCCTGCCGAATTGCTTGCCGTAATGTTCTTCGGCGTAAGCCGCACCCGCACCGGAATGATTAGCCCCGCTGATGTGTTTGTCTTCGCATTGCGGGTTGATTTTCTTTTGAAAGCCGTCGCAAATTTTCCCGAGGTCATGCAGGGTGCCGATTGCTTTTCCCCAATTGGCTGGGGCAAATGTTTCGGCGAATTGTTCGACAAAGCGGATAACTTCGTTCAGATGTTCCTTAAGCGGTTGACCTTCACGGGCAAGGTAAGTCATAGGTACCCCTTTCATCTTTTTAACGAATAGAGGAACCCTTAATACGTTCAGACAACTCTATTCAAGATTCTTTTTTACTTGTGTTTGTTCCAGAAAAGCCCGCTCCGGCAACCTCAACCGTTGTGGACGAAACAATACCGACTACGACAATCGGAGTAGTTGCTTTCAATTCCTCTCCAGCCGTGATTGCTTCATACTCAACCGTCCGGTTCTGCTGACAAACGAGAACTTTTCCCGCTCCCGTTTTTGCCGCCGGTATCCGAAGATACACGCTGCCTGTAGAACCGATAAGCGTTTCCGCAGAAAGCGAGCCGTCGTCCTTCAATTTTGCAGCAGCACTATAAAGATAATAAACGATATAGATAGCCGTTAATCCGCAAACGATGGCAATCAAAACAGAAACCATCGGGGAAGTTTCGCCGGTCAAACCGGCTAATCCGCCTATTCCGAAAAAAGCGATTCCCGCTGTAATAGTGCGGACCGACAGCATCTTGAAAATATCACCTGAATGGGAATGGTCACCTGCGTCACCAGAATCGCCGAAATCGCTTTCCGTTTCGGTATCTCCGCCGAATCCTATCAGCATAAGAAACAGTTGCAGCAAGATGAGAGTCCCGCCGAACACGGCGCAGATGAAATAGACCCCCATCAGCGGACTTGTAATGAAGTCAAAAAATGTCATGGCAGGATTAGCGTAGGATTTATAATCCTACGCAAAAAATATATTAACAGTGCGTAGGATTGAAATCCTACGCTAATAAAAGGTTATGCTAAAAAATTAACCCTTGCAACCGCATTTACAGCAACAGCAGCAATCGCAACCGCCTTCGGCTTTCTTCGCGGCTTTGTCTTTCTTGTCCTGAATTGCTGCTTGAGCGGCGGCAAGCCGGGCAACCGGCAACCGCAGCGGCGAACAACTCACGTAATTCAAACCGATTTTATGGCAGAACTTCACCGATGCCGGGTCGCCGCCATGTTCACCGCAGATACCCAGTTTGATGTCAGGACGAGTTCTGCGTCCCTTATAGACAGCGATTTCCATTAAGCCGCCGACACCTTCTTGGTCAAGCGTCTGGAACGGGTCAGCCGGAAATACATCCAACTCCTGATACTGATTGATGAAACTGCCGTAGTCATCGCGGCTAATACCGAGACCTGTCTGCGTCAGGTCGTTAGTTCCGAAACTGAAGAACTCGGCACTCTCCGCAATCTTGTCAGCGGTGATACAAGCCCGCGGCAATTCAATCATCGTTCCAACGAGATAG
>WRCR01000209.1 GCA_009783865.1 Planctomycetaceae bacterium
TCAACTGTTGAATCTCGACCATTTGAACTAGCATATTGACTGCATCGGCAACTTTCGGCGGCAGATGCTGTTCGAGTTTTTGCCGGTCGCTCAATTCTTTTCGGATTCCTTTGCCGACGGCGTCGCAGAACAATGTGTATGCCGGTTCCCATTCCGGCTGTGCGGTCAGTTTTTGAGCGAAAGCCGTCTGCGGAAGCGCGCTGGGACTAATGAAAAAAAGTGCGTCCGGTTCCTTTGCCGAAAGGAAGGTACACAACGATAGTAGTAAAGCAGCGAAACAAGTTCTTCGTGCAATGGACATAAAAACTCCTTGGTAAGTGTGAACGAAACAACAACGGCGAAATCCGCCTCTATTTGAATGACGCTTTGACTTCGCCGTTTGTTACACAAATTTCGGCGGGTGATAACCCGCCGCTCGTATCACATTACTTCACCCATTCCAGCACTGCGTTTATCGGATAATGGTCGGTCGGAAAACGTCCAGCCGGTGTCTTGTCGCGGATTATTTCCGCTGCGGTAGCCTTCAATTCCGGTGTGAAAAATATGTAATCAATCTTGGCACCTTTCGGGTTATGTTCTTTGAAACTCTGAAAAGTCGAAACGTCTTCCGCATCAGGGTGAACAGTACGGAACGAATCAATCAGTGCCATCGGCGGGGTTTTCACTTGCCCATCAAGTTCGACGGTTTCGCCTTTCAGAAAACGGATAGTCGGACTGTTCTCACCGGCATTGAAGTCGCCGATTAAAATCACCGGCACGCTCTTGTCTTTGCGGGCGTTAATCCGTTGAAGAATGAAGTCCGCTGCTTTTTGACGAGCAATTTCGCCGACGTGGTCGAAGTGAGTCGAAAAAACATAAACGGATTTTCCGGTGCGCTTGCCGTCTTTGTCTTTTTCGTAGAACAAGCCGCCGGAAACAACACGCGGACAAGTGCTTTGTCCCTTCCAAGTGATGGAACCCGGCACATCGGGGGTATCGGAAAGCCAATAAGTGCCGTTGTCTTTTTCGTCCATTTCCCAGCGGTCTTTGCGGTAAAATAACGGCGTGCCTTCGCCTCTTTCTTCGATTTTTTCACGGGAGCGGAAAATCACACCGTATTCCGGCAGTTTCTCCGACAGGAACTTGAGTTGATTGACTTCGTCATTCGGATGTATGATGACTTCTTGTCCGCCGATGAAGTCGTAAGGAACTTTTCGGATAAGGTCAGCGAGTGCATCGCGGCGGATTGCCCACGCATTGTCGCCGTCATTTACCGTACTTAAACGTACATTTACGGATAAAACCTTGAGCGGTTCGGCAAATGCCGTCAGGCAAAACAAGACGGCAAAACAAAACGAAGTAAAGAAAATAATACGATGTTTCATACGGTCTTTCTGTTCTTGATTTAAATTGAAGTGAAATTCATTCGATATTAGATTGTAATCCAGCGCACACAGAATTTCAACACATATTGACTTTCACATATTTTTGCGTAGAATTTCACCATGTGCTGATCTGCGAATTCCTAAACGCTGGAGAACAAAATGAGTAAAGCCCCCTCAAAGCAATCGTATTCCGACAGAATCGTAAATCCGAAGACCGGCGAAAGCGTCACCGTAAAGTCCGCCGCGAAAGTTTTGACCGGCGGTGTTTCCGACGGCGTTGAAGTTGTCGAACTAGACAACGGGAACATCAAAATCGATGTCCTGCCGACACGCGGAATGGGTATCCGGCGTGTCCGCTGCGGAGGCATCGAATTGAAATGGAACTCGCCGAATCGGGGACCCGTTCACCCGAAATTCGTTCCGCTCTACGACCCCGGAGGTCTCGGCTGGCTTGAAGGTTTTGACGAATGGTTAGTCCGCTGCGGTCTGGAAAGCAACGGCTCTCCGGAATTCGACAGCAAAGGAAATCTGCGCTATCCGCTGCACGGCAGAATCGCTAACCTGCCCGCAAGTTCCACCAATTTGGCGGTCAATCCGAAAACCGGCGAAATCACATTCACCGGAAAGGTCTATGAAACGCGGCTGTTTTTCAAAAACTTGGAACTCGAATCGACAATTTCGACCGTTGCCGGTTCTTCGCAATGGACGGTTATCGATAAAATCACGAATCTTTCGGCGCATGATGCGGAAATCGTCTTGCTGTATCACATCAACACCGGCTTTCCGTTTGCCGTGCCGGGAAGCACGTTTTCAATTCCATTTAATCGAATGGCACCGCGCACAAAAGCGTCTGTAGAAAATCTGCCGCACTGGAACGTTCTCGACCCGGAAACGCCCGGCAGTGAAGAAGTCGTCTTTTTCTTTGAACCCGCTGCGGATGCAAACGGCGATTGCAAAACGGTGCTGACACGACCGGACGGAAACAGCGCATTGGCATTATCATTCAAACCGGAAGAATTTCCGTATTTCGCATTCTGGAAGAGCAGATTGTCTGACAAAGACGGTTATGTTTGCGGAATAGAACCGGCAGTAAATTTGCCGAACGACACTTCCTTTGAAAAACAGCATGGACGATTTGTTCCGCTAAAAGCGGGGGAATCGAAAACGTTCCATCTGACGTTTGAGATTTTGCAAACTGCCGATGATGTAAAACATGCCGTGCAAGCGGTGGGGAAAATTCCATCCAAAGGGCTTATCGAAAAAGTTCCGAAGGGGGAATGGACACCGTAGGACAGAAGTCAGTATAACGAGTATTGAGTTGCGGGCGGCGGGTTCTGTCAATTTAGACAATTTATATCCGTCTTTGCGGGTTATTTCTTTCGATAATTTCAAGCGGCGGGTGTTCCAATTATAGAAATCTTGCCGGAAGTTCCGATAAAACCCGATGAAGGGCGGAATTGTTTCATTCCGCAGGTATGAAAGTCCCTTTTTCCCCTAACATGAACGGACACTCTTTCGGATTACATCAACTGCCGTTTGCGGCAGTACCGGATACCGAAGCGTATTTTTCCACACAGCAAATGGAAGCGGCTTGCCAATCCATTGAGCGGACAGCGCGCTGCGGCGACGGAATCTCGCTCATTGTCGGTGCCTCCGGTGTCGGCAAGACGCTGTTGTTGCGTCTTCTGCGAAAGAAACTGGAATCCGAATTTACCGTCGTCTACATATCAAACGGAAAATTGAATTGCCCGAAGGACTTCCTGCGGCAGTTATCTTTCGAGTTGCGGTTGCCGACAGCGTCTTCCTCCGAAGATGACGAATTACAGTACCGATTTGCGCTAATGGAATTTGCACAGCAGGAGATAACACAGGGTATTGTCGTTCTGATTGACGAAGCACAGTATCTCGACAGCAGTGTTCTCGAAGAAATCCGGCTGCTAATGAATACCGATGACGGCGTAAAACCGTTCTTTCGTGCCGTTCTTGCAGGAACCATTGAACTAGAAGAAAAACTGACGCTTGCCCGGCTCGCACCTTTCGACCAGCGTATTGCGGCGAGAATTTATCTGGATACATTGACACTTGACGAAACAATCGGATACATCGATTGGCAAACGGCGAGAGTTGCAGGAAGCCATGTTGCGGATACCGCCGTTCCGAGAACCGGTGCGGCAACCATTGCGTTGAAAGAGTATATCGCATTGTCGGGCAGTATCGGCAATGACAACAGTACTGACTGCATCGCTGAAAGCACTGATGACATTGACGAAAACGAGTGCAGCGGCGAAATTCTGCGGTTTGATTCTACCCACTGCATTCAAAGTAAGACCGGCGGTGCCGTTTTTACCACTGTTTTTACAGATGAAGCAAAACGGTTAGTTCACCGCTATTCCGAAGGACTGCCGCGCCTTGTTAATCATATATGCCGCTCTGCTATGGAACTTGCACCGGAGACGGAACAGATTGACGGACAGATTGACGGACAGATTATTCAAACCGCTTGGAACACGATTCAATGCGTCAGAGACGAAACCATTGCTGAAGCCAAACCGGCAGCACCGCTTGTCTCCGTTTGCAATGAAGATGTTTGCAGTGAAGCGGCTATCGAACAAAAGAAAAGCACGCTGCAATTAAAACAGTTTGATTCGGTAATTGAATTCGGTGTGCTGGAAGATGAAACCGCAGAACCTAACTGTGCCGAATCGTCCTGTGCCGAACCGAACTGCGAGACGCAGGAAGAACGTCAGGAAATTCCAGAGCAGTATAAACCGCCGTATCCGATGGATTTTGAAGAAGAGGCGGAAGAAGAGTTTGACATAACGCAGTCGTACTTATTTCGCAAGCCGAAACGCAAAAAGAATTACCGCTGGGATGGCCCCCGAAAATACCAAAAGAGAGAACCGGTAGACAACAAAAACAAATCGAAACCGGAACACGTAATTGAACGTTTTGCTTCATTGTCGCTTCTTTGCCGGGAGTTTAGCACGAAAACGGCGTGGGCAGGTAACGTTGCCGCCCGAAGTATGTTTTGTCCGGTACACTGTGTTTCTTTTGTTTCTGTTCCGTCATCTATGTTAGCGGACAGCAGTATAGAAGACACCGTTGAAAACACAGTTGAAAACACGGGTTCCGGCGGTATTGACGCAGAAACCTTGAAAAAATACGGTGAGGAAATACTTGGAACCCGACCGCCGTTTGTCCGCAAGGAACCGCACTATGCTTATCAGACAACCGATGAGGTGCAGCCGGCTGCCGTAATGCTGTCCGATTGGAATACACCGGAAAGAATTGAAGCAGCAGGCAGCGCAACGATTTACAGCGAATTCGTTGAGCGTCATACTGAACTGCCGAAGACGATTGAGACCCTTTCGTTAGAGAAAAAAGATTCCGCATCGGATAAGGCACAGAAAGACAAACAGACGCAGAAGGAAAAGCATCCCGAAGTTGTCCGAATTGTTCTCCCGCAACAAATAATTGAAGCGGCTGCCGGTTCGGTGAGTATCAACGAGGACTTTGACGAAACGATTGACGTTTCGGGGCAGCCGATTGCGATGCCGGTTTCTGCCGCAGTGAAAGAACAAATCATAACCAGTCAAACGAAGTGTGACGAGTCCGCTGCGCTGATTGTGCCTCTTCCGCAAGGCGGATTGATTCAACGGGATACCGCCGGTGAGTATATCATCACGCAGCAGGTCTTGGAAAGAGTGGTGCAGCGTATAACAGAAGCGGCGGAAATTATTGAACGGGCGGCGGATATTTCCAAAGAAGCGGGAACGCAAATCACCGATGCGGCGGATATATCCAGAGAATCTGCGTTGAAGTTTCAGCATACCGCCGATTTAGTTCAGGAGGAAGTTAAAGCGGTGCTTCCGAATTACAAGGAAATGTTTCAGGAACTTTCGGAATTTCAGGAAACGGTCTCGCTGGAAATGCAGCGGATTAAAACCGACCACTGTAGATTTACGGAAATAATGCAAAACGTCAAACCGGCTGCGGGCGAAACGAATCAGGTATTAACGAATCAGATGCTGCCGTTCCCGAAGCGCAGCGGTTTTGTTCCTAATTCGGAGTCAGCGGCAAAAAAATCTGTCGAGTTCCGCAAACCGGAATAAGGTTCTTTTTCGTTTTTCCTCTTGTATTTTTTTGAAAATCAAGGATACTGTGTATGTGGTGGTTTATTTTTTCCCAAAACCGCCGCTTATAGCGGCTGGGTTAAACTTTTTGCAAGGAGTTTTCAATGCAAAACTTAATGAATTTTGTTCGTTCGTTTTTTTCCGTAATTGCGGAAGACGTAAATTTAAGTAATTTGAGGGGGGGAAACGAAATAAGAGCGGCGGGTGATAACCCGCCGTCCGGCAGTTATCACTGCCGACTCGTAAGAGGTTTTACCCTCGTTGAACTTCTCGTAGTCATCGCCATTATCGGCGTTCTTATCGCTTTGCTTTTACCTGCTGTGCAAGCCGCTCGTGAGGCGGCAAGAAGAATGACATGCAGCAACCACATGAAACAATTTCTGCTGGCACTGCACAACTATCACGACACTACTCAGAGTTTGCCCGCGCTGGGCGCAAAAATCTGCTGGAAAAACACCAGCGGTGACCGAGTGGACGGTGCCACAACTTGGAGTACCATAACCTTCCTCCTGCCGTTTATGGAACAGCAGGCGAGGTACGACGGCTGGATTAATTTCTCACATTATGCCGGTACTGCTGCTGTTAATCCATGGAGCATACGGGTGGCAGGCTGTAATGCGCATGATATTTGCAACGGAACGATTGAGACGCTCCGCTGTCCTTCGGATACGAATTCAAAAATCAAATTAGAAACCTCCTTCGGTGAACCTCAAGATTCAAAGAGCAACATCATGGTTTCTATGGGTGATGCAATGCAGAGCATGGACGCTGCATCCCCCGCAATCGGGAAACGGGCACTTTATGCCAGAAATGAATGGAAAGACCTTGCCGCCTGTACGGATGGAACGAGTAATACTATCGCTTGTTCGGAAACTGTTGTCGGACTGGCAATACAGCAGCGCTTATTGAAACTTGCTGTTGCGGTTCAATATAGTACCACCTTACACAATGAACCGCTTGATTGTTATAACGCCATAGATGCCAATGATAGAAAAATACTGAAAAATTCATACGGGTATGCTACCAATGCTGCTAATAGTTTTTCAGACAGCCGCGGCATATCGGCATGGCAGTATTATCCGGCATTTTTAGGTTTCAATACGGTATTACCGCCGAATTCGCCGAGTTGTTCAGCAGGCAGCCGCGGCGGCTGGGGTGTGCTTTCTGCAACGAGCAATCATTCCGGCGGTGTGAACGTAGGAATACTTGACGGCAGCACCCGCTTTGTTTCGGATACAATTAATGCGATAACTTCGCCGGTACCTGACGGTACTTCCATACCGAAACAAACGAACAGCGGCACGAGCCATTTCGGTGTTTGGGGCGCATTGGGAAGCATCAACGGCGGCGAAAGCACGACGTTGTAGGAATTCATATTAGTCATCGTATCATCATTGATAGCCCGCAATGACTATTGCGGGCATAATAATTTTTTATAAGAGACACCAAAATGAAAACAAATAGATACGCTTTTACCCTCGTCGAACTTCTCGTAGTCATCGCCATTATCGGCGTTCTTATCGCTTTGCTCTTGCCTGCTGTTCAGGCAGCCCGCGAAGCGGCAAGAAGAATGCAATGCGGCAACCACCAGAAACA
>WRCR01000210.1 GCA_009783865.1 Planctomycetaceae bacterium
CGGTTTACTCGTCAAAACCGTCATAGAACGAATTACTAAAAACGGCAAACCGGAATAATCGGAAAAAGCCGTATTGCGTCTGATTGTTTCGGGTTGAAGATGCCGAAAAGACAAAGGGATATTTTACCTGCCGGCTGTGTATCCCCGTTGTAATACGCCGGTCGTTCCATGCTCAAATTTTTCTTTGACGATTATGACCGGAAAGCAATACTTCAGAAAAAACATCGGGACGTTTTCGGTTTTCCGCAGCATTTCGATACGCGCCTTTGCGGTATTGTGTGCGGCGGCGGTATTTACTGTTTTCAGCGGCGGCGGCGCAATTCAAGCGGCAGAGTCACGTATCATTGCGCAAGATGATATTGCACCGATGGGACTGTCAAGGATATGGTTCAATCAGGTTACGCTTGACTCTTCGCGCAGTAAAGTTCTTCACGCTATCCTTGAAGGCGATGCGGTTTTCGTCGTTACGAGCAACGCGCTGCTGACTTCTATTGACTCCGCAACGGGCAAAACCAATTGGGTTCGCCGACTCGGCAATCGAGATTCGTCCTATGAAGAACCGGCGGTGAACAGCCGAATGGTCGCTGTTCAGAACGCAACGGATATATTTATTTTCGACCGGCGGAATGGAAAACTTCTGCTTTCCATTAATTTGCCCGGTACTTCCTCGACTTCATGCGAACTAAGTGAGAATTACGCTTACATTCCGTTGATAGATGGTCGTCTAGCCGCTTATCCGCTGATTGATATCAAAGCAGCAGAAGGTTCCGTAAAAAGCAGCAAGAGCGGTGTATCCAGAGATGAAGGGCAGGCGGCGGCTGCGGAAGACGACATGGAAACCGATGAAGATTCGCCCGCAAAATCGACGGAGAAAGAAGAATTTATCGAAAACATTAAAAAACAGTTTGCCGAAGTAAAGAGCAAACTCTATCCCGTCGAAAAACCCGAACCAAATGAAATTCCGATTGTTCTGGAAAGAATTTCCGGTATTCCGATGATAACCCAATCTTTCGGAATAATAACGGTTAAGCCGAAAATTGCATCGCAGATTGTCACGTTGGACGGTACAAAGCATCATGAAATCGTTACTTGGGTTAATAACCGCGGTTTCTTGTTGGCAGCAAACATCACTGCTCTTTCCCGCGAAAAGATTTCATTGCAGTATAAAATTGATACAAGCGGACAACATTATTTTCTAGGGGCAGACAGAATTGCACAGCGTGAAATAACAGCAGGAAAAGAAATTGCGGCACAACCGGTGTTAAATCAAAGTGTACCGCCGCTTTATTCTGACGGACGGAATGCCGCAATTCAGAGTTCTATTCTTTTCGGTACAAAGTCGGGATTTGTTATCGCGGTGAAAGACAGAACCGGTGAGATATTATGGCAGTTTGCGGCAAACGGTCCTGTGTCAGAACGCATCGGCATTATCGGAGCGGAGGTATATGCTGCAACGGCAGAAGGACTGCATGCCGTTGATTTTTTCACCGGAAATCAAAAATGGTTCGCCCGCGGAGTAGCTCGTTTCGTTACCGCTTCCAAAACAAAGATTTATGGAGTTGACCGCAACAGCCAACTGGTTGTGCTTGACCGGAAAACCGGACGAGTATTGCGTTCTTTCAATGTCAGAAAATACGGTAAAATTCTGTTTAACATCGAAACGGACCGTCTTTATCTGATAACGGAAACCGGCATGGTTCAATGTCTTGCCGAAAGACAGTTGCGGGAAGATGCAGCGGCAGAAGATATTACACCGATTGTACAACACCGGTACAATTGTGCTCAAAACGCCGTTGTGTTCGGCGGCGGAACTGTTCCTGAACTATACTGGATGGCTGAACTCGCAGCGTCGGAAGACGGAGCGGAAAAAGAGGATACGGAAGAGAAAGAATAAGCCGGTGATAGTTCGTTGATTATTTTGCTTTCCGAATGGTTGTCAGCAAGTCGGTTAGGTGTTTCGATTCCAGTTTCAGCAGAGCGATAATGTGTTCTGCTGAAGCGGTGCTTCTCGAAAGCAGTTTAACGCTTTCTGTATCATCGTGACTTGTTAACTGCCGTTCTGAATCCGTCTTTCCGCCGTTCATTTCTTCAAGATACTGCACCGCTAGTGCATGAAGCACACTCCAATCGGAAATAGTATTTACTTCGCAGTCCTGTTCTGCAAGAGCATAACGGTATTCTTCGTTAAGTTTCTGTTTCAGAAAATCGAATGAATTGCCGTGAATAACCTGAAAGATAAACTGGGAATACGGGTCGAAAGAACGTACCGGAATTTTCGGGTTTGTTTCATCTGTGATTACTTTATGCGGGATGCCGGACAAAGCCGACAATTCCTCGACCCTCCGTTTGTTTTCATTCACAAGAATTAAACGGAATATATGACTTTCCGAAATGTGTGTTTCCGTTGAAAACGATAACTCGGTTCTGAAGCGCAGCGGCAACAGAGAAAACAACGCTTTCAGAAACGCAAGCGGCGGTATTGTTTTCGGCAGCGTCAGCAGCAAACTGACGTTGTCGGAAACGTTCTGAATAATCTCAGCGGTTTTATATGCTCCGAAAGAAGCGCAAATGTTCTTTACGGAGACATTATCAAATAATTCTATGTTTTTCGGAAAAACAACCGGAGGGCGTAAGCCCTCCGCTCTTTCGTGTTGCCATTTTTCTTCCAGTAAAAATGGATTGTTACCGTAAAACAGCAGCGTTTCCGGCGGAATGATAGAAACCAGTACCTGAAAGGTTCCTTTCATGAAAATATGCGGCATAAGAGCGGGACGCTTTTGCGTTCCGTTTATAATACGCCCAAAAGCAAAACATCCGCTAGGCAGCGGATGGAAGAACAAACTCGTCCGGCGGGTTTGAATCTGGTTTTTCGCCTTATCTTCACTGAACCAAGCGGCAATTTCCTCGACATCGCAAAAAGACACAGTACCAGAGCGGGCAGCAATTTCAACGGTCCTGCTGCCACTTGCGGTTCGGACGATAAGATGTATCTGTTCAACGGGCTTCACATTTTTTTAGCGTAGGCGTATTTCAAAAATACAGTAATCATACGCAACGTTGACTAATTTAATCAATTCTTTGCGGCAGGTCAATCTTCTTTGACTGCAAGCCGATAGACGCAAACACGATGTAGAGAACGAAACCGACTACAAACGCCGAAAGCGGCGGACACGGAATTTCAATTCCATACGGCATCGTCTCTCCCATGAACTTTGTCACTACAAGCGTCGCACCTCCGACAATGAAGCCGAAGAACCACGACAGCCAGCCCGCTGGATTGAAACCCTCACGAGGTCCTGCCCAGCGGAAACCGGAAAGAATATAATCGGCTGCCATTGCTCCGCAGATTGGTCCGAAGGATGCGCCGATGACCGTGAAGACATCGCCTGCTTTTCCGGCATAACCGGTTACGACCAGCGCAATCGCTGCCGCAACACCGACTCCACAGGAACCCCAAGGATTGATTTTCGGGAACGAGGTCTTGATGCATTCCGCTGCAATCAAGGTGCAGAAACAAGCGGACGGAAATGCCGCTACCGCAAGCAGAAACATTGCAGGTTTTGCATACTGTTCGCTGAAAATCAATGCGAACAGTTGAGTCGCATTGTAATTGGTTAATAAGTCCGTTTGACCGGAATCAAGTGCAAGTTTCTGCGCACCGGCAACGGCAATTAACGCAATGGCACCGCTCAAAATGGTCGGTACAACGATACCGAAGAATCCTCCGAATTGGACACTGACTCTGCTGCGGACAACGGAACAAATCCCGACACCGGCAGCACCTGCCGTTGCGAAAAAGCCGATAACGTAAGCACACATCAATGAAAACACACCCCATTGCGGATTACCATAAAGCGCAGCGGGTTTCATCTCGGCAACCTGTTTCTTTGCGAGATATTGTCCTTCCAACTCTTTGAATTCAGCCCGTTTCGCTTTGTCCGCCACAACAGAATAACCGTTGGCTTTCACGAAATCATCAACGTCCGTAAAGTGTTTCGGTAATTCGGCTTGTGCCGCCGCAATTCTCTTGTCTTCGGCTGCCATCATTTTTGTTGTGTCAAATTCCTGATATGTCGGCAGTGTTTTGAACAACATAAAACCAAGAATCACAATCGGAATGATGGGCATGAAGGATGCAACTGCGCCGACATATTTAATTCCTTTCAGTCCCATAAACATCGCAATCAACGCCCAAATTATCGACACGATAAGATGGGTGGGCGACATTTTGTCAAATCCGAAGGTAGCAGCAAGAAGGAGACCGGAGAAAAAAGCATTGACGCTTAGCCAGCCGAATTGCAGGAGTCCCATCAAAAGACCGGGCATCAGATATCCGCCGGTTACACCGTAGGTTGAAGTGCCGACAACTGCAAGCGGCAGACCGGTTTTCATTCCGAGCAGACCCGGCACCATGAAGAATAGTACGTGGCACAGGACGGCGGCGGTAACAAGTGCCGCTATGGCAAGCGGAAGTCCGCAGGCAAGGGTACCGCCTGCAACGGCTTGACCGCCGGTTGGAACGTCTTGCCAGAAGACGAACCAGAGCATTACACCGGCGTAAGTTGCGGCTGCGGTAGTCAGCCAGCCGCTGCGAGATTCTTTCGGATTGGCATTTGCCGAAGAAACATAATCGGGAAGTTGTGACATAGTTTTTGAGCGGTTAAATAGTAAAAGGTAAGATAGAAAACGACACTGCTATTAAAACATATTTAATCGGAAAAGTCAAGATACAGCGGCTCCGGAGCAAGTGACAAACCGCCTGACAACAAGCCCTGACCGAAAAATTTTTGCAAAGCCGAACCCCTAAAAAACAAGGCGCAAGTACCCGCCAATGACTGTATTTTACCTGAACTACTTGATTTAGCATTTTCTTACCCATTTTAACAATTCATAGAAAAATTTAAAAAGGTTACTCACGATTTGCATAATTACTCTCGGTAAAAAAAGCCGAAACTCTTGCCGGGAAATGCCGACGAGATACACATTAAGATTGTATGGCGTTTTTCAACGATTGCAACAGGGCGGAAAAGAATCTCTTAACATCTTTGCGGCGGTCTCCGGCGAAACGGGATTGATATGCAAGGCGGTTCCCCATTCAAAACCAGCCGCTCTCGCCAAACTCGGAAGTATTGTCAACGACCAATGAAACAGTTCTTCATTATCGTCTTTGTATTCCGTCGGCAGCACAAATGAGTTGCTGTGTAAAACAAAATTGTATGCCATGTTTTTACTAACACGTGAAGTTGTTTTTTTCAACTTCTGCACCATTCTTCGGACAAGCAGCGCAAATTCGGAAAGAACTGTCTCATCGGCAATAACTGCATCAAAGTCCGCCTGATGTTTCTTCGGATATACTTTGATTTCACCGGCAAATCTGCTTGCAAAAGGACATAACGCAACGAAATGTTCCGTCTCCTCGATGATGCGTTTTTGCTCCGTCAATTCCGTTTCAAGCATGCTGCACCAATAGCAACGCTGCGTTTTGTTTCTGTAATCGGCGGCATTTTTCAGCAGTTGCCGAAAAGCATTCGGAATGAACGGCATTGCTATCAGTTGACTGTGCGAGTGCGGGATTGACGCACCGGCAGCCGCGCCGACATTCTTGAAAATTTGGACGAAAGCCCAACGGTTTTCCTGCCGCAGTGCCGCTATACGTTCACCATAAATGCGGAACATGTTTTCCGCTTCTGTTTCTGTCATTTCGGAAACGCACAAAATATGGCGCGGCGTCTCCACGATAACTTCGTGATGCCCAACTCCTTCGATGGGAATCGGTGAACCAGCGTCTGCTGCTTGCACTGTTGATTCGGCAAGATAATTTTGAAACGAAGTGCAATCGGGAAATCTTTCGTCATCGCGGAGGACTGCCGGATATTTATTTTGAATGACCCGCACTTGCCAGCCGGTCGCATCACGGGGAGAGTCAGCGGGACGATACGCAGCAAACTCGCAGGGAGTCATCATCTCATTGCCTTCGCAGAAGGGACAATGAGCGCGCTTGGCATCGGAACCGTTGTTTTCAATGTCAAACTGATGCGGTCGGGCCATACGCTCTTCGGCAATGAGAACGGTTTGTCCAGTCAGCGGGTCGCAGCGGTATTCCGGCATATTCGTCAAAAGATAATACAGATTAACACGACGGGTCTTATGTACGTATTTTACCTTGTGAAAAAATTTTTCATAGATAATATGAGAGCCGGAGTACCGGCTAAGTGCACTGCTCTTTATTCCGCAGCCGGATTTTGTTATACTAATGCAGTCCAAGGTCTCAAAATTTGCCAAATCAATGTCCCGATTCTCTCTCGACAACAGTATTGCCGCCTGCCGCTGCCTGACGAGAAAAGCACATTCCAGTTTCGTGCCGGCATTTTCGCTGCTGCCGAAAGAAAAGCGGGAAGCAATGGAAATACTTTACGCTTTCACCAGATACACCGATGATATAGTCGATAATCCCGCCGATGCAAAAACAAAACGGCAGCAATTCCGGCAATGGTGCGATATTCTGAATGCCGTATTCTTAACAGCGGAATTTCCCGATTGTTACGTGTTGTCGGAGAAGTACCCCGGCTGCGAAGGCATCGTTCTTTTACCGGCATTGAAAAATATAACTGAAAAATTCAATATACCAGTCGATGCCTATTTTCAATTAACTGCCGGTGTTGAATCCGATATTGAACCGCAGGTATTTGAAACATTTGATAATTGTAAAGAATACTGCCATCGGGTAGCGACATCGGTCGGCATTGCCTCGCTTGCGATTTGGGGAACGAATGAGCCGCTGACATCGCCGCAACTCGTTGAAGCCGCAGAGAATTGCGGACTGGCGTTTCAATGGACGAATATACTCCGCGACATTGTCGAGGATTATCAAAACGGAAGAATTTATCTTCCGGTTGACGAAATGTACGCTTGCGGATTTCTAACGGATGAAAAACGTGTTGACGAAATGCTTACGCTGCAACTTGAACGCTGCGAATCGTTTTACCGGAAAGCGGTGCCGCTGTATGAAATGATTAACCCGGATTCCCGCAATGTTTTCGCTATGATGTTTCTCCGGTATTACAAACTGTTTCGGAAAATCAAAA
>WRCR01000211.1 GCA_009783865.1 Planctomycetaceae bacterium
TGGACTCCATTTTTTACCGTTAGAAAAAGGAAACGAAACATACCTTGACGGATAATACGAAAAATGATAAAATGGTGCAACCTCAATAATTCGCTTTACGAAGCAGGTTAGAGAAAAGGTCTAAGGCACAGTCGGAAAAGAGATATCACGAAGCCGTTTTAGATTTATATTTTACCGCAGCAAAAGAAGCATTACGCGTATTAAAGCCGGGAGGTATTTACATTGTCAAGTGTCAAGATGAGGTTTGCGCTTTACGGCAGCGATTTACACACGTGGAAATTATCAACGAACTGACAACTTATGGTTTTGTCCCCGAAGATTTGTTTGTTGTAACCCGAAAAGGAAAACCGGGAGTTAGCGTTATGCTCCGGCAGTTGCACGCTCGAAAAAATCACTCTTATTTTTTTTGGTATTCTACAAGCCCGGCCGCCAAAAAATATGGCAAGGCATCAAAGAACGATTTATGTTTTCAGATGGGGTGAAATCAAACTGCCCTGAAGCAAATTCGCGGCTTTTTACACAGGATTAGAATGCTTCCGCAATAGTTCCGATACAAAAAAGGTCTGGGTACAAAACTTGAATCTGTGCATACTTTTCAGGCAGGTCAAAATAGTATATGTTGTCGATTTTAGCCAAGTACCGTTGATAAATTAACCATTGGTCAGGAACACATATTTCAACCACCTCATGTGTATTTGCATCCAATTTTGTTTCGGCAAAAACTATCAGCATTCCCTTGAAGCCGCCTTGTACATGTTCGTTAAGAATTCGTTGATGTGTCCATGCTTGTACAACACGTTCTCGCGTTGACGTTTTAACCGGCATGTGAATTTTTTGCGAGTCCGTCTTGAACAAAAAGTCCGTGGGCAGAGACGCTTTCCTGTTACCAATACAAAATGTTTCTTGAGCCGCCGGATAGGAATTACACTCGCCGCTTGCCACTCAACTGGCACTTTTTGCTCTTGCCAACATTAACGGGCGTGTTAGAATTTGCGTTTGTTATCATTCCGCCAGTTATCACTGGCGGCTCGTATTATTACTCACCACTAATTGTCAAGATAGGTAAAACAGCGTTAAAATAGGTAGTCACCATGTGCAAAAAGATACAATTTTCAGAAGTGTTTTGTTGTCAAGCAGTTACGTCGATAAAATTTTTTAATTTGGGGCTTGATGTTAGGTGGTTTGCCGCCTGCCGAATTCATATCTTGTTTTTTATCATCAACAAGGTATAATAGGGTTGTTATTATTACTACGTTTTCAACAAGGAAGACAAACCGATGTCAGAAATAAATAAACACGGCGAAGTGTGGCTCTTTGCCGAAGTACAAGACGGAAACCTGCAAGACGTTTCACTTGAATTATGCTGTAAGGCGCGGCAATTAGCGGCTCAACTGGGCGTACCGGCAGCCGCCATCCTACTCGGTAATGATGTCGAGAAGTTTGCCGCCCCGCTGTTTCAATATGGTGCCGATAAGGTATATCTCGTTGAAAATCCTGCACTAGCGGTTTATAGAACCGACCCGTTTGCGCACACCGTTGTTGAGTTAATCAAGAAGTATAATCCGCAGATTGCTCTTTACGGCGCAACTCCGCTGGGACGGGATTTAGCACCGCGGGTTGCTTCCGCTCTTCAGACCGGTTTGACAGCCGACTGCACCGATTTGGACATCAGCGATGTTACCGAAAAAGACGGAACACTGCATAAAAATCTGCTGCTGCAAATTCGTCCTGCCTTCGGCGGAAACATCGTTGCGACCATTGTGAATTACGATTGCCGTCCGCAGATGGCAACGGTGCGTGAAGGCGTAATGCCGCTGCGGGAACCCGAACCGAACCGCAAAGGTAAAATTATCCGTGAAAGTGTGCCGCTTGAAGAACAGACGCTTTTTGCCGTTGAAGTGATTCAGCGGGAAATACAGAAACGCAAATTGAATCTCAAAGGGGCAAGAGTTATCGTTGCAGGCGGTGCGGGTGTCGGCAGCAAGGAAAGCTTTGAATTGATTTTCGATTTGGCTGGTGCTTTCGGCGGTGCAGTCGGTGCTTCCCGAGCGGCAGTTGACAGCGGTTTTGCCGGTGCGGAACATCAAATCGGTCAGACGGGAACGACCGTAAGACCGGCGTTGTATATCGCTTGCGGCATCAGCGGAGCGATTCAGCATCGTGCGGGCATGGAAGAGTCGGCGAAAATCATAGCGGTCAATACCGACAAGGATGCGCCGATATTTTCGCTCGCTCATTACGGCATTGTCGGCGATTTGAAACAGGTTATTCCGATGATGCTCAAGGCATTCAAGGAACGGATTTAACTGCTATGCAAAATCAACTTTTCTACGGCGATAATTTGGAAGTTCTGCAACGGTATATCGAAGACGATACCGTTGACTTATGTTACGTTGACCCGCCGTTCAACAGTAATAGGAATTACAATCAAATTTACAACCGAATTAACGAAGAAGACGATTTTGCCCAAAGTCAAGCATTTGTCGATACTTGGAATTGGGGAATTCAAGCGGAAGAATATCTGCAACTTCTGAAGATAGAAGCCCGCTACTCAAGGAGAGTTGTCGATACGATTCTTGGTTTTGAAAAGATACTCGGAAAAGGCGCGTTGCTTTCGTATCTCGTCAATATGACCATCCGCTTTGTCGAAATTCATCGGGTATTGAAACCGACCGGGTGTTTTTACGTGCATTGCGACTCAACGCTGTCGCATTATTTGCGTATCATTCTTGACGGGATTTTTGTTGACACCGGCGGACGTTTCTGCAATGAGATTATCTGGTTTTATAAAAAATGGGCTTCCGCACAAAAAGTATTCGTGAGAAATCACGATACGATTTTTCGGTTTTCCAAATCAGGACAGTTTACACACAATCTGTTGTACTCTGAAAGGGCGGAATCTACGAAAAGAAGATTCGGCAGTAAGAAAATTCAATCAGGCGAACTTGATAAAAGCGGGAAACGTATCCCGTCAGTCACACTGGAAGAGGACTCCGTTGGTGTCAAAATGGGAGACGTTTGGGAAATACCCATTATTGCTCCGTCCGCTAAAGAGCGTCTCGGCTATCCCACCCAGAAACCGCTTGCTCTTTTGGAACGAATTATCAAAGCGTCTTCCAACGAAGGCGATATCGTTCTCGACGCTTTCTGCGGCTGCGGCACTGCTATTGATGCTGCACACTCACTCGGAAGAAATTGGATTGGAATCGACATCACTTATAATTCCATCTCATTGGTATTGAAACGTTTGAAAGTTAGATACGGCGAAGACATCGAAAAAGAGTTAACTCTCTCCGGTATTCCTCAAGATATTGAATCCGCAGCGGCATTAGCACACAAGAAAGATGACCGTTTGCGAAAAGAGTTTGAGAAATGGACAATTCTAACATACTCGAACAACTACGCTAAAATCAACGACAAGAAAGGTTCTGACAAAGGAATTGACGGCGTTGCTTACATTGTCGGCAATCAAACGGCATTGTTTTCGGTAAAATCCGGCAGTGTTTCAGTAAAGGATATTCGGGACTTCAAGAGTGTTCTTGAACGCGAAAAAGCAGCGGCAGGAATTTTTATCACGCTTGAAGAACCGACGAAGCCGATGTTGAAAGAAGCAGCGTTGCTGGGAAATTTACTTGACCCGCCGGGCTTGAAATTGCCGACAGCAATACCAAAGTTGCAAATCGTGACTGTTCAGGAATTGATGAACGGCGCAAGAATGACACTGCCTTTGCCCGATGCTGTAGTGAAGTCAGCAAGCGGCATAAAGAAAAAGAAACATAATAATCTCGAAATATAGTAATATACTTGAGCGTATCAATGCATGAACTTCCTTACTCTAAAAGCGATTTCGGTGTTAGTCCGCTGATGTTTTACTACGAAGTCACGCGGGCTTGCGATTTAGTATGCAAACACTGTCGGGCTTCAGCGCAGGAACAGGCAACGGAAGGCGAATTGCCGACCGAACTGTCGCTGCAACTGATTGAACAGACGGCATCTTTCCCCCGCAAACCGCATATTGTTTTTACCGGCGGAGACCCGCTCAAACGCGGCGATATTTTCACACTTATCCGTCATGCCGTTCAGTGCGGTTTGCCGGTTGCGCTAACTCCGTCTGCAACACCGCTGGCAACGCAGGAAGCATTTGAAGAAGCAAAGCGCGCCGGTGTCAGTACTTTCGGCATCAGTTTAGACGCACCCAATCCCGAAGTTCACGATGCCTTTCGCGGCTTTGACGGTTCATTCAAAAAGACCGCCGAAATGCTGGAAATTGCGAAAGCACTTAAGATACCGGTTCAAGTCAATACTTCGATAACCCGCCGCAACTTTAATCTGATTGACGAAATGGCGGAATACCTCGTCTGCTTCGGCGGTGTTATGATGTGGTCGCTGTTCTTTCTCGTACCCGTCGGAAGAGGAACGGAAGAAGAACGCATCACGCCGGAAGAATACGAAATTGCTTTTGCGAAAATTTGGCAGCACGCAAACGAAAAGCCGTTTATGATTAAGACGACCGAAGCACCGCATTACCGCCGATTTGTCTTGCGGCAAGGCGGTCATCCGCTTGATGCGCCGAAACATTCAAGGGCATCCCGGCGCGCACCGCTCGGTGTAACTGACGGACGCGGCATTATGTTCGTTTCATGTCAAGGCGAGATTTTTCCGGCGGGCTTTCTGCCGCTGCAATGCGGACAGTTTCTGGAGGATTCCGTTGTTGAAACATATCAGAAACATCCGGTATTCAATGCGCTGCAAAATCCCGACAATTACAAAGGTAACTGCGGTGTTTGCGAATACCGCTATGTTTGCGGCGGAAGCAGAGCGAGAGCATTTGCACTAACCGGCGACCATCTCGAAACCGACCCTGACTGCCGTTATCAGGTCGGTCAAGATGCTCTATATGTTGGAAGTTAATCGTTATCACGCGGTTTTTTACCGAAAGGTTTGCGCCCTCCGCGCCGAAATGGTTTTTTACCGGAGACCGTATGCATTCCGCTCTTAAATGGTTTTTTCTTATCGAAGGGCTTGCGCCGTTCCGCTCTGTCGTTTTCGGTTCTATCGTTTTGTGTTTTCCTATCGAAGGGCTTGCGTCCTTCGGCTTTTTCGGGCGGCTTGCGCCGTTCTGCCTGACGTTCTTTCTTTTTTTGTTCTTCTTCCTGCATCAACTGTTCGAAATGTTCCCGCCGCTGCTGCTTTTCACTTTTTTCCTTTTCATTTTGCTTTTGCAGCCGCTTCACCCGCGATGACCGTCGAAACGCTTCGCTCTTTGTAACCACCTTTTTAATCAAACAGTCGGGACCATCGCCGATTAAGTCCCCGCGACCCGCTTCAAGCAATGCCGACTTCACGTCAAAATAATTTGCCGAGTCGTAATACATCAGCAACGCTTTCTGTTGTCGGCGTTCCCGCAACCGCTTTGGTACATAAACCGGCTGACCATCCATCGGATTGAGACCGGTGTAATACATCGCCGTTGCTATCGTCAGCGGCACCGGTATAAACTCCTGAACCTGTTCAGGACGAAGACCGTGTCTCTTCAAATAAACGGCTGTCTCAATCATTGACTTCAAATCCGTTCCCGGAAAACCCGCCATGAAATACGGTACAAGATATTGTTCCTTGCCGCTTTTTCGGCTGAATTCCATGAACCTTTCGCAGAACACATCGTAATTTTCAATCGGCGGTTTGTTCATCAGACGAAGAACTTTTTCGTCCGTGTGTTCCGGTGCGGTCTTCAAATGTCCGCCGGTATGATGCAGTGCGATTTCCTTGATATATCTTTCATCAAGCAACGCTAAATCCGTTCTGATTCCCGAAGCAACGAAAACATTGTCAACCTTCGGCATACGTTTGATACTTCTCAACAATTTAATAAGATTCTGATGGTCGGCAGCAAGATTGGGACAGACAGACGGAGCAAGACATGACAAACGTCGGCAATCTCTCTTAGCGTCACCGCAGTCGTTTGCGTACATATTCGCCGTTGGACCGCCGAGGTCGGAAATGGTTATCGCTTTATCAGAAGCATCGCACAGTGTTTTTACTTCGTCAATTATACTCGCAGAACTTCTGCTCTGTATGAACTTTCCCTGATGCGCAGTCAGGGCGCAAAAGGTGCAGCCGCCGAAACAGCCGCGATGCGTTTGAATCGATGTCTTAACCGTTTCCAATGCCGGTATCTTCGCTGTCCCATAACTCGGATGCGCTTTTCTTGTGAACGGCAAACCGTAAATCCGGTCTAATTCAATGTCATCGAAATCATTACTCGGCAAAGGCGGCGGATTGACGACAACGGCTTCGAGAGCGTGTTCCTGAACGAGCGTGATACCGAGATACGGATTTTGATTGTCATAAATCATCTTCGTCATCTTGGCGAATTGCGATTTATCTTCTTCGGCTTCTTCCATGCTCGGCAGATGAATACAGGTCTCGGTTTCGGCGGGCAAGTCCTCGTTTCGTTTAATGCGGTATACTGTGCCGCGCACATCTTTGATGGT
The DNA here is from genome assembly GCA_009783865.1 of Planctomycetaceae bacterium. Lineage (GTDB taxonomy): Bacteria > Planctomycetota > Planctomycetia > Pirellulales > Thermoguttaceae > WRKP01. Next base: position 6,495 of record WRCR01000211.1, read on the forward strand.
ATGAATCTGCTCACCGTCTTTCATACGCCGCAGGATTTCGAGCAGCGGTTCTTCGCCCATTCCATAGACGAGCAAGTCGGCTTTGGAATCGAGCAAAATGGAACGCTTGATTTTATCGCTCCAATAATCGTAGTGGGCGAACCGGCGCAAACTGGCTTCGATACCGCCGGCAATGATTGCGCATTCGCCCGGAAACGCTTCTCTTGCCCGTTGACAATAAGCAAGCGTTGCGCGGTCAGGACGCAAGCCGATTTTACCGTTTGGGCTATAGGCATCTTCGTTCCGCATTTTCCGGTTAGCGGTGTAATGATTCACCATTGAATCCATATTGCCGGCGGAGATGCAGAACGCCAAATTCGGCTTGCCGAATTGCCGCCACGGTTGGGCGGAATGCCAATCCGGTTGAGCGAGAACGGCAACTTTGTATCCTTCGGCTTCAAGCAGGCGGGCTAATAAACCGTTTGCGAAGGACGGATGGTCAACGTATGCATCGCCGGTGACGAAAACGATGTCAACGGAGTCCCAATTCCGCTGTTGGACTTCTTCGGGGGGACATCGGTAA
>WRCR01000212.1 GCA_009783865.1 Planctomycetaceae bacterium
CTAAGTGTCATCTGTTTTACGCAAATAGGTGGAAATTATGCGGAACAAAAATAAAAAAATAACTGAAAAAATAGGATCGCGAGACGAACAATCGACATAATCCGATTTTCCACATAATCGATTTTATGTGGAATTCCACATAAAGTTGAAGTGGAGATTGTTACCAAACTTCGCGGACGACCACAAACAACCGAGGAACTCGATGCCAGATGGGGCTTTATCATTTCCGGCACCGTTCGGGACATTAACGGTCAGCCGCTCGAACAGGCAAAAGTTACCGTTCAGCGCAACGATATTTATACCCTCTCATTTGGACCGCCAAGATCATCGACGACAACTAACTCCGATGGACAGTTTGTGCTCCGTTTCAATCCATACGCGCTCAGTATGATGGAAGGCGGACGTGGCGAACCGCCGACACCGGAAAAACCTAGCACCATGGGGATTCGAGTCTTTGCCGAAAAGATCGGCTTTGTCAACAGCGGCATGGAATTTGTTTGCGTCGATCCGATACCGAGCGACCCGGAAAACGTCTCGTATCATTCTTGGATGGGAGAAATAACGAAAAAACTGGCGGCAGACGAAATGGTTCTCGCGAAAACGCCAAAGGAATTGGACTTCGTGCTGGAACCGTCAATCTTGTTTCGTGGAACTGTTTTTAACTACGAACGTGATCCCATTCCCGGTTTCACTCCCGACATGGTAAGGTGGTCTTGTCTGGAAGCCGCACCACGGGAAGGCGAACAAGCAAACAATACGAGGAATTTCTATGGCAGAGACCTTTTGGGTACACAGCCGAACCGATTTTACATTGATGCTACTCCAAATGAAAGTTCTTATCGTTTTGCCGTCAGTTTTTTTAGCAGCAGAGCGAGTGATTTTATACCGGAGAAAAACACTTGGAACTTTACTACTACCGACTATTTCTCGCTTCCGCCCGCCGGCATATATGATGTAACGTTCCGCTGGACGACAACAGAAAAGAACGGTGTCAAAGTCCGGCAAGTTGTGATTGATTCAGTTAAAGATGTCGAAGGGAATTCTGTTACGTTGAATGTTACGAAGAAGGCAGAAATACCGGAACATCTGTTTTTGCGTTGGACACTCAACGGTACGGTGCGCGATGACTTGGGCAATCCGCTGGAAGGTGTCAATGTTCAACTCCACCGGAACAACGAGATACGCAACAATTCGCAACAAACTGTAATGACAACCGCCGATGGCAAGTATTCGTTTGAACTCCTCGCATCGTCCCGATTCGCTCCGTCGCCGAAAGGTGAATTCCTTCACATCAAAGCGGTGAAAGACGGCTTTTTCGATCAGGACATGAATCAGAAAAATCTGATATTTCTTTCCGGCGAAAAGAATCCTTCCGAACAAACCTTTGCCAGCGGGAGAAACGCAACCACCCAATTCGCGGTGCCTTTGGAACCGTCAACGTTTGATGTTGTTCTCAACCGCAATCCGGTGGTCGAGGGGATTTTGCGGGGCAACGATGGCGAACTGCTTGCCGGACATCGGTTGATGCTTCGGGGCGATTTTGAGTTCGACGATGTTGATAGCCGCCGCCCCGACATTGACAGAATCAACACCGACCGAAACGGAAAATTCCGCATCGAAAAGTTTCCCGCCGACACGAAATTTTGGTTTGTGTTGGATGATTGGCGGGACAACGATGACATTCTGCGAACGAACAACATCACATTTGCACCGGGAACGTCATACCGCGTTGGATTGCGATTACAGAAAGACGATGCCGGTAATCGCCGATTGGTTCTCGATACCGTTACCGATGCAGATGGTAAAGATGTAGCATCTCAAATTGTCAGCGAAGATACCCGCACCAAGCCGCTGCTCAGCGGTGAACCGGAAAAACAAGGACGAGAGATAATCGACCGAATGCTCAGTGCCGTTACACCGATGCTCCGAACAACGACGCGGGATGTTGCAACGCTGACTTATACATTCCATCTCCGGGACAAACCGTCGGAAGTTGTCGTGAGTCCCTATTCCGGTAACATGTTTGTTGCCGAAAGGGTCGGTATTACCCGAAGTTGGTTTCTCAATACCGTTGCCGATTCGACTCGTTCTGTACGTTTTCGCAGCATTGAAGAAAACGATGACGAAATCCGATTATACACGAATTTGACCGGTCGTTATGGTGTCGGCAACGGCATCAAAGTTTCGTGGGCGGGGTATTCCAGTGGTCGGTTTTCAGAAGCGCAAATCGTTCTTGACGCAAAAACATTTTTACCAAAGCGGATGACGGCGGAAGGGTTTGAGGAAGAGTACAGCGGCTTTGTTCCTCTCGGCGACGGGTTTGTGCCGCTGCGGATTCTCAGCAAGACATCCAGCGGTATGGCGTTTGATTTCCACTTCAAGGTTCACGAGCCGGGAGTATGGCTGTTCGACCATGACGTTTATAATGGTGAAGTTGTTTGCCGCATTGACAATGTTCAAATCGAGAAGGCAAAACGTGCTTCTCCCGAAGAGGAAAACAAGGTTCGTGAGGCGTTGCGAAAAATGAAAACTGCTAATGAATACTGGCTGCAATGGTATCCGAAGGACTTGCCGGAGTTTTCTTATACTTTTCATCGGGAAGGTGTCGAACCGCGTGTGTTGACGTGGAAGGAAATCAAAGAAGCCGATAATTGGTACGCCGAGTTTTACCGGAAGGGAATTTCATACATCGGTGTTTCGCGGCTGCTGTTGATTGATATTGATGGTCTCCGTTGTGCATCGGTATCCGAAGATACGGAAAAGTGTCTCTTGACGTTTGAGTTTGAATTATCGCAAGAATGGATGAACGCTTTCGGCAACGGCATTTCCGGGACATGGAACGGTTGGTTTAACGGTGTCATCGGCAAGGGAACGGCAATCATCGACACGAAAACAGCAACACTTATCGAAGTCAAGACGCGCGACTACGATGAACGGTATTCCGATTATTTCGAGATAAAGCCGGGCAAGTTTGTGCCGCGCCGCATTGTGATTGACTACCACAAAGGAAACCGCGATGCGGAACCGGATATGTTTTTCGACTTCCGTTTCAAGGTGTACGAACCGTGCCTGTGGTTGTTCGACCGCAGCGTTGTCAAGGACAAGGAACCGATTGTTCGGGTCTCCGATGTTCTCGTCAACGGCGAGCCGGGAATTGAGATGCTCATACCAAAATAAGCGTTAAAATAATTCAACCGCAAGGTACGCAAGGAAAACGCAACGTTCCGCCAAGATTTTTACCTTGTTTTCTGTTCCCAAATATCCTGAAAATCTTGTAAATCCTGTCTACAAATATCTTCAAAATTCGGTCCTGCCTGCAAAACATCCGATTACGATTCAGATTCGGCTATGGGTTTAACGTACCGCCATTCACTCATCACCATTCACTTAAAAGTCGTCTTCCGTTTGCCGGGGCGCAATTTTAACGAGTTGACCGTTAACCTCAATCCGTCCTTCAAAAAGCAATTCAATCGCTTCGGGATATGCTTCGCATTCCGCCTCAAAGACGCGGTCATTGAGCGTTTTCAGCGTATCGGTATCGAAAACCTCTACCGCCTTTTGCAGGATTATCGGACCATCATCGTATTTTTGATTTACGAAATGCACCGTACAGCCGCTGATTTTCAGTCCTCTTTGCAGCACTTTGGCGTGAACGATGTCGCCGTAAATGCCCTCACCGCAATAAGTCGGTATCAGCGAAGGATGAATATTCAAAACGCGGTTCGTAAAATCCGGCGGAATCTCCAAAAGACGCAGATAGCCCGCCAGAACTACATAATCGACAAACTGTTTGCGGCAGGCATCGAAGATGGGTGCGCTGAATTCGCCTTTCGTGTCAAATTTATGCCGCTCGATAATTTCAATGGGAATGTACGACTCTTCGGCGTATTGCAGACCGGGAGCGACCGGATTATTGGAAATAACGAGTGCGATTTCAGCGGAGAGTGTTTCCTTCGCAATTCGGGCGAGAAGATTTTTTAATGTTCGTCCTGTACCGGAAATCAAGACGGCTAGACGCAGTTTTCGTTTCTTTGCCATTGGAATAACCCTCGAAATATCGAAACCACCACAATACCGACAATTGTATTATAACACATGTTGTGAAATTGTATAGAGGGAAAAACGGCAGATTGTAGAACCGCACCGCCTCTTTTACCTCTTGTCAAAATTTTGAAAATAGGCGATAATGGTATTTCATTTTTCACAAGAAGTTAGAATTGTCTTTGTACTCCATATGTCCGCTGCATCACAAAATAAAAAAAATCCGTCTCCGCAAGGTAAAAAAGAATCCGCCGGTATCTTCCGCAGTATGCGCGAATTAGTGGAATCACTTGCGATTGCACTCTTTCTGGCGTTTCTTTTCAAAGCGTTTGCCGTCGAGGCATACGTCATTCCAACCGGCTCAATGGCTTCAACCTTAATGGGACGGCACAAAGATATAAACTGCGAAAAATGCAAATTCCGCTTTCAAATCAGTGCCAGCGAAGAATCCAATGACGGTTCCGCCTCGCCGCGCGCAGTCGAAAATCTCGGAAAAGTCCTCGCCGGTACTTGTCCGCAATGCCGCTGGACAAATTACACCGGCGCAGATAATCCCGAAAAGAAAATAATTCTGTCCTACAACGGCGATAGAATCTTCGTCAACAAGAGCATTTTCGATTTCAAAAATCCAGCAAGATGGCACGTCACTGTGTTCCGCTATCCGGGCGGACCGCAAATCAATTACATAAAACGGCTGGTCGGCTTGGAAAACGAAACCATCCGAATCCGGCACGGTGATATTTTCGTCAAAAAAGAAGGCGAAACGGACTTCACCATTCAACGGAAGCCGCTGCGGAACATGCTGGCGATGCTGCGTCCAGTTGAAAATAATGATTATGTCCAGCCGGAACTATTGAAAACCGGCTGGCAATCCCGCTGGTTCACTGAAAACGAAGATGAACCGAATCAATGGCACCGCTCCGCCGATTATAAATCGTTTGATGTTGAAACAAGCAGCGCGGATGGAAAACCCGCCTGGCTGCATTTCCGCAATATCATTCCATCTTCGGAACAGTGGTACGCGCTGGCACAAAATCGTTTGCCGGAAAACTTGCAGAACACGCAACAGTTGGTGACTGATTTCGTGGGTTATGATTCCGGCATTGTGCGTTCTGCCAGTCCGGGCAAAGACAACAGCCGGTATATCTTCCCTGAAGGCACCGGCAAGAAGTATTTCTGCGCTGTCAATCCGGAAGGAATGGGACTAAACTGGGTCGGCGATTTGGCGATTTCCTGCCGCTTGACCGTTAACCATTCGGACAAATTTAAATCTCTTGCCGGCTTGACCGTCAACGAATCAGGGGCAAACTTGACTGGCAGACGACCGCTTGGACTATTTTTGCTTAGGCTGGTAAAGGGCGGAAAAGAATTTCTTTGCCGCATTAACATTGACAGCGGAGAAGCGGAACTCCTCCTGCCGGATAACCTGCTGCAAGAACAAGTTAAAGCGCAAACACCGGTTCGTGCGGGCGAGTCATTTGATATTATGTTTTGCAACATTGACGAAGAGTTGCGGCTCATCGTGAACGGTAAGGAAATTGATTTCAACGGCAAGAACCGATATGATTCTTTATGCGGTGAAGGCGGTGCGCTGCCCCGTGACCGTGCACCGACAGCGGAGGATTTAACGCCGGCATCTTTTGGAGCGGTAAATGCTTCGGTGAAGATTGAACATTTAACAGTTCAGCGGGATTTGTATTACATTGCTTGTGATGCGAACTCAACTCAACAGCAGTGCGATTTGTTAATCAATCCGTACAGTAACGGTCATTATTGGTCAACAACGGAGAATACCGTTCATACGGTTCTTTCTACGCCGGAACTTTGGAAGCATTTCGGCAAGACAAACACGGTAGAAATAACTCTCGGCAAGGATGAGTTTATGATGCTCGGCGACAACAGTGCAAAGAGCCAAGACAGCCGACTGTGGACGACAGCCGGTATTCCGCCTTCGGTGAACCGGGAGTTGCTCATCGGCGAGGCGATACTGGTGTATTGGCCTCATGGCTTTCGTATTCCCGGTACACGCCTCGCGCTAGTCCCGAATATCTTTGATATGCGGATTATTGATTAGGAGAATTTTTTAACGCGGAAAGTACGAAAAGTTTCGCAAAAAACGCAAAAAAAATAATAAAAAAGTTGTTGCCTGAAAATTCTCGTGTTTTTTGTGTGGATTTTAATGTGTTTCGCGTTGAAAGAAAAAAATGAGTGATTTAGTTTTTCCGGAAGAAAGTTACGCCATTTGCGGAGCAGTATTCGATGTCTATCGGGAAATCGGCTGCGGCTTCCTCGAAGCGGTCTATCAGGAATGTCTCGAACGAGAATTGATATCAAGACGAATTCCGTTTGAAGCCCCAAAACTGCTCCGGCTGTACTACAAAGGTGAACTTATCGAAAAAACCTATCTAGCGGATTTTCTTTGTTATGGTAAAATCATTATCGAAATCAAAGCAGTGGAAACCATTGCCCCGATTCACCAAGCGCAATTACTTAATTACCTCAAAATGTCAAAACTGACTCTTGGACTACTAATTAACTTTGGAGCGTTTCCGAAGGCGAAGTTGTTCGAGTTGTTAACACTTTTTAATTTTTTTCAATGCGAAACACACAAAATCTTTGCTAAAAATACGAAAATTTCAAAAGAACTTTTTTTTGCAATTCTTTCGTGCTTTTTGTGCAGATTTTTGCGCTTTTAGCGTTGAAAAAGAAATCAAACCATGCAAACCAACGAACTCCGCGAAATATATTTGTCGTTTTTTGAAACCAAGGGCTGCGTCCGCAAGCCGAGCGATGTGCTGGTGCCGCGCTGGGACCCGTCCGTGCTATTCACTCCGGCAGGAATGAACCAGTTCAAGGACCATTTCCTGGGCAGATGCAAACTCGAATTCACCCGCGCAACTACTTGCCAAAAGTGCTTGCGAACCGGCGACATCGACAATGTCGGGCGCACCGCTTATCATCATACGTTC
>WRCR01000213.1 GCA_009783865.1 Planctomycetaceae bacterium
AAGGTGCCTGCGAGCGGGCAGTGCAATCGGGCTGGTATCCTTGTTTCATGGCGAATTTCACAACCGCAATCGGTCTCGGTTCGCTGTATCTTTCTCATCTTATTCCGATTGTCAAATTCGGTGTTTATGCGGCAATCGGTGTACTGCTGTCACTGATTCTGCTGTTCCTGTATCTGCCTGCGCTGCTGTATTTGTTCCCGGACAAGAAAGATGTTTTGCGGGAATCACAGCGGGAACAGAATCCTGATAGTCATCATAATAATGTTGACCCCGAAGGAGATGACGGGCTCATACACAGGTTTTGGCAATACTATGGAAAATTGATTATCCGTTTCCATGTACCCATTTCGCTGGTTTGTCTTGCCGCAATGGTCTATCTTACCTACTGTATGTTCAGCATACAAACCTCCGTAAAGATGATGCGGTTCTATTCTCCTAATGCCGAAATAATTGCCCATTACACGGCATTGGAGGAAATGCTCGGTCCGCTTGTTCCGATGGAAGTCGTTTTGAAATTCGACAATTCAAAATGCCAGTTCAATTCATTGGAGCGGCTGCGTTTCGTTGAAGAAGTCAGCAAGGCACTGCGGGAAAAGTTATCGGAAGACATCGGCGGTGTGATGTCCGTTGCGACGATGGGTCCGTCAACAAAACCGCGGGGCAAACCGGGAAGTTTGAACCGCAAAACTAATGAATGGGGATTAAACGGACGGATTGACAAGTACCGCTCGGAATTGAAGGACTACGTGACTGTAGAAGGCGACCTTTCACTTGAACCGACTGCGCCGGATTATATGAATGTTCTGCAATCGCTGCAAATTACGGACTCCGATGCGGCACGGTTGAGAAATGCGGGCATCAATTCCTTGAAGGATATTCTGGCAAGAGCAGACGGAGTAAATGTTCACGGTATTACCGCCGAAGAGATGGAAAATTTCAAACAGAAGGCGCAGCGATGGCAGAAAGAAAACGGCGTTGACCTTTGGCGTATCAGCATGCGGGTCTGGTCGCTCAAGAAAGATATTGACTACTCGAAGTTTATTAACAATGTCAAAGACGTTGTTAATCCGATGGTCGATGATTTCGTCGCAAAGCAGTTTCCGAAAGAACAGTATCCGAAACATCCGCCGACAGTTGAAGACGAAAAATTGGGTGTCATCGGAAAAGTTATGTATTGGTTTCGGCATAAGTGCAAGCAAATCAAGGGGTTATTTGTTGCGCCGGAGGAAGACAAATTTGACAGTCAATTTCCGGTTTATGCCGTCTATACCGGCATGGTTCCGGTGGTGTATAAAACGCAGCATGAACTTATCGAAGGACTCGTTGATAGTTTAATCGGTTCTTTCACTTTTATATGTTTCGTGATGATGATAATGCTGCGGAGTCCCATAGCAGGACTGCTTGCGATGCTGCCTAACGTGTTTCCGATTGTTATAGTGTTCGGCTTGCTGGGATACTTCGGTGTTCTCATTGATGTCGGAACGATGATGACTGCCAGCGTTGCGATGGGAATTGCTGTGGACGACACGATACACTTTTTGACGTGGTTTAGACACGGCATTGACTTGGGACTGACACCGCGTGAAGCCATTCTTTATTCTTATAAACGCAGTGCAACTGCAATATGCCAAACAACGGCTATTGCCGGTTTGGGACTGGCGGCTTTTGCGTTCAGTACATTTACGCCGACCCAGATGTTCGGTGTAATGATGCTTGCGCTGCTCGTTACTTCAACAATGGGCGACCTGGTTTTCCTGGCTGCGGTTCTATCGGGACCTGCCAGCAGATTCTTTGTTACGAAGAAAAATCAATCGGCATCAGAGCCGCAATCGTGAGATTGCGGAAAATTATCCGCCGAAACATAACAATACATCCGGTTATCTTTGCCGTCTTGTTTCGGTTCATTGAAACTAATAGGATTCGAAGTTAAACCAATAAGTACGAACAGCAGCATAGTCCAGCCGAGAACACGCCGGAAGGGTGTCAGCGGCATTGTGTCATCGGCAGTCGGCGGGTGAGAGATTCCGAAAATCGCAAGCAATATCAGCAATAAAATCCAGTTCCAGAGTTGATAAACGACAATGAAAATTATTATGGCGTAATAGACCGCCCAGGAAAATGCAGCCGCTCTGCGTCCCAGCAGTGCATAAAAAACGTGTCCTCCGTCAAGTTGACTGAACGGCAAAAGATTGAGCGAAGTAATAAACAATCCGACCCAGCCCGCTTTGCAGACAGGATGAAGGTAGAGTATCGTATCCGGCGGAAGAGGTCCATAAAACCAGTATATCATGTATTGCAAAAGCAGCGGCTCTCCGAATTGATAACCGGTGCTGCTTGATGTCGGTCCGATATGCGACCACGATAAACCGTAATAGAGACAAAACATAGTCGGAATTAAACCTGCGATGGGACCCGATATGCCGATGTCAAACAGTGCGCGGGTATGAGGTATCCGGCTGTCCATTCTTATAACCGCTCCGAGCGTTCCGAAGGGACCGAAAGGCAGCGGAATGAAATACGGCAAACTGCTGCGCACCCCGTATCGGCAGGACTGAATGTAATGTCCGAATTCGTGACACGTCAGGATAAGCATCAGAGATAGAGAGTACTGAACGGACTGCGACAGAAATTGCATCAATAACGATAATGTATCCGAAAAGAAATCGGTATTGAACGGCAAAAGAAACAGCGATACAAGCACTTCAAAAAAGAGCGGAAAATTATCTAATTGCAAACCGCTTGTCGTCAGCCATGTTAGACCGTATAGCAACAGAGGAACTTTCCAGTTCAAACGCGGACAATATTCCTGATAGCAAGGTTCATAGTGCTGACTCATTTGTGCGTCGTCCATTATCTGTTTTTCCTTTTACTTCCCGCACCACAATCCTGCAATAACGGCAACAATTCCCAACACGTTCTGCGCTAACAAGTTGAACGTCAACGCAATTAACCGGCTGTCCGCAAGCAACTGCTGGTTTTCATATCCGAATGCCGAAAAAGTTGTAAAGCCGCCGAGAAAACCCGTCAGCAAAATTACCCGCCAATGCGGTGAAACCATTCCGTTTGTTGCCCAGCCCGCAATGAGACCGAACAAAAAACAGCCGAGAAGATTGACTATAAGCGTTCCCCATGGAAATGAAGTCCCCCAAAGAACCGCCGCACCCTGCGAAACACCGTATCGGGCAAGAGTTCCCAAAGCACCCGCAGCGGCAAGAAAACAAAGTTGCAGCGGAATATTCATTGCCATTCTTTCGCTTCCAAAAGACGCTGCACATATTTCGACAGAATATCCGTTTCGATATTAACGAGGTCTCCGATTTTCCTACTGCCGAGCGTCGTAACTTTCAACGTGTATGGTATCAGCGCAACGCTGAACAACTCCGGTTCGCAGTTAACCAGCGTTAATGAAACACCGTCAACGGCAACGGAACCCTTTGAAGCCATTTGCGCCGCTAACTTTTTCGGGACGGAAAAATAGTAATTTTGATATTCGCCCAAATCGTCAATTTTGACGAGCGTTCCTAATCCGTCGACGTGACCGGAAACGAAATGTCCGCCGAGCCGGTCTCCGAGCGATAACGCTCTTTCGAGATTGACACTGCTGCCGAGCGTCAACTTGCCGAGATTAGTCCGCGAAAGCGATTCGGGACTAACCTGAAACGTGAAAGACGTTTCGTCTTTATCGATAACAGTTAAACAGCAGCCGTTGACGGCAACACTGTCGGCAACCTGAACGGCAACGGCGATTTTTGCTTCTTCAATGATAAAGCGGCAGCCGGTTGTTTCCGGCACGACCGCTTTCACTTTTCCCATTGTTTCGATGATACCTGAAAACATTTTTTTTGAAAATCGGTGGTTGAAATTAAGTTTAGTAAATGTGTAGAACAAGACGATATTATCAGATTTTCAGTCCGATTGCAAGTTTTTCTTGTACGCAGATTAAACTGGCACTTTTTGCTCTTACCTACAATTGCTGGTATGTTAGAATTTCTGCCGGTTGTCCGCTGGTTGATATCTGCGGCTGCCATTATTACTCGTCACTCACCACTCGCTACTAATTGTTAAAATGGATAAGAAAATGTTAAATCAGGTAGTTCAGGTAAAGCAAAGGCATTGGCAGGCATTTGCGCCTTGTTTTTTAGGGGTTCGGCTTTACAAAAATTTTTCGAGTCAGGGCTTGTTGTTAGGCGGTTTTGAGGGTTGCCGGGAAACTTGCAGTCGGACTGGAGAAACGGTTTTCATATTGTTTTTTCCCCGAAATTAGTTTATAATCGAGCGGTGTGTTATCAATAACTGAAATAAAAATAAATCAGACACATTTAGAAAAGAAAAGGTATGTCATTAGCAGTCAGAGTCGAATTTATAAATCCGTTTATTGTTGCCGTCACCAAGACGCTGGAAACGATGGTCGGCTGTAAGGTCACGCGGGAAACACCACAATTAAAGAGAAATCCTACCACGCTTTATCCTATCAGCGGAATCATCGGTATGTCTGGTGCTCTTGTCGGAACTGTTGTTTTCACAATGTCAACAGAACTTGCTTTACGATTTGCGTCTTCACTTTTGCAAGAGGAGCAGACCGAACTCAATGCGGATGTTTTCGACGCAATCGGCGAGTTAACCAACATCATTGCCGGCAATGCAAAAGCACAGTTAGAAGAATACAACTTGAAGTTAAGTTTGCCAAATGTTATAAACGGCGTGTCAACCGAATTGCGGTTCCCGGAACACTGCCAGCCGATAACGATACCGTTCACCACGGACATTGGTCCGCTTGCCGTAGAAATCGGGTTCGCCTCACCAAAGACAGAGTAAGAACCATACCTTCTTTTACGCAACCCGTAAAATCCGATTGAGCAAATTTCCTGTTGCTTCGTCCTGCGTGTGCATCATCTTGACATTCATTTCCAACGAGCGGGATGCAATTATCATCTCAATCATTTCCGTTGACGGATTCGTGGACGACATCTCAAGATGCTTTTCCCGAATTCGCGGACGTTCATCAGCGGCGATGTCATCGTATTGTCCTTCAAGACGATAAACATTTTCGCCGGTCTTTACCATTTGCTTCATATCCCTCGGATTAACCAGCGCAATCTGCTGCGTTCTGCCGGAATTGATGCGGGCATCCTGAATCACGCCGTCATCGGAAATGTGCCAAGTCGCAGAGTTGGCATCGGGAACCATCATCGGCATTCCGTCTGTGTCAAGAAGTTGAAATCTGCTGTGTCCCCATTCCGTTACAAACATTCCGTTTCGGTCAACCTGAAAATTACCGGCGCGGGTCAGAAATTCTTCGTTGTTTGACATGTCCCGAACCCGAAACCATCCTTCACCTTGTATTGCCAAGTCGGACGGCACTTTGGTTTCCTGTATGGGACCCTGTTTGAATTCGGTTAGAGTTCCGATGGTATGCACACCGCCGCCGATGTCGGTAATGCAGCCGGTGTCGGATTCAATTTCGCCGAGGGCAATCGACTCGGCATGTCTCGCCATTTGAATAGCAAGTTCCCGTTTGAAGCCGGGTGTTTCAAGGTTGGCAATGTTATTGGAAATCGTCTGCATCCGATATTCCTGCGCCATCGCACCTTCCGCCGAAATGTATAAACCGTAAGACATGTTGAAACATCCTTGTTAAGGTAGCGTAGCGGGGGCTAAAGCCGCCCGCCTATTTGACGTAATCGGACGAAACGACTATTCTGATTAGTAAAAATGGCGAAAATTTAGCGATTATGCGGATTTTACAGTTTCGCCAGTATCAGCAGTCCCAGACCGGCAATGAAGCACAGGAACATCGCTCCGAGCAGTTTTGAAGTTCCCTGCGGTGCGCTGCGGAATTCACGCCAGATAAAAACGCCCCAGATTGCGGAAATCAGCGTTGCCCCTTGTCCCAATCCGTAAGCAACCGCCGGAGATGCAACATTGGAAGCAAGGATATTCAGCGTCATTCCGACTGACCAGATTGCTCCGCCGATGAGACCCCAAAGATGGTCTTTGAACCGCCCCTTGAAATAATCCAAGAGCGGAACCGGCGTGCCGACAAACGGCTTCAGCATTACTGCTGTGTTGAAGACGAAGTTGCTCAACAGTATTCCAAGCGTAAAAACGAAAATGGCAGAATATGGTGTCAATTTTCCCGTTTCGAGTGTTCCCTTGCTCAAATTTTCTGTCGTGACGGGAACGAGTAGTCCGAATAAATCGACCTGCGCCAATGATTTTGCAACGAAGAAATAAAACAGCGACATCAAAATACCGCAAAGGACGGAAAGTATGAGTCCCTTTGCGGAAACGCCTGCCTGCTGCCCCGGCAGTTTTTTATAAGCAACGGCATTGAGAATAATTGCTGCCGCTACAAGTCCGACACCGGAAAACAGGAGAGCCGCATTGCCGCCCGCTGGATTACCGAAAAAATTGATTAAAACGCCGAGTACCAGTGCCAATCCGATACCTACCGGAAACGCAACGGACATACCAGCAATGGCGATAGCGGCAACGAGAAGAATGTTGGCGATATTGAAAATAACGCCGCCGATGAATGCGGACATCAGCGGTGAAAATTCCGCCTGATTCAGGTCGGCAATGAAGCCGCGTCCTGCTCCGCCGGTGCTACCAAGTGTCACTGCGAAGATGAGTGCTGTGATAACAACGCCAAAGACGTAATCCCAATAGAAGAGTTCGTACCGCCATGTCTTGCCAGCAAGTTTTTGGGTGTTAGCCCATGAACCCCAGCAAAGCATTGTGATGAAGCAGAAAATAACGGCAAGAGTATAATTTTCAACGAGAAACATAAAGGACTCCGCAAGTAAAAGGAACGAAACAACAGGTTCTTGTATTCTACTTTATCGTGAGGGGAAAAGATAGAGGAAGGGGATTCTTTGCAGTCCGATTGCAAGTTTTCAGAATCCCAATAGTTTAATGAAGTTTTTCGGTTTGTTGGCGACACCTATTGCCTTTTTCGTCACCGCCTTGGTCTTGTCTCCCCACGTCCGCAATAGCGTCAA
>WRCR01000214.1 GCA_009783865.1 Planctomycetaceae bacterium
AAAAGCAGATTGCCCTCGCCCTAACTGCCTATGATGCCAGCAGAAAAGAATTGCCGCCGATGAGGTGGAAAATTTACGAGGCACCCAAAGGTAGCACTTATGCCGGTAGAATGAACTATGCCTCTTGGGTGGGTTTTATCCTGCCGCAGTTGGAATACAATCAGTTTTACAGCAACATGAAGTCCGAAAAGTTTTTCGGCGTGTATAACACCGATTTCTTTACTAGCGATGGTATAAACAAGGACGGCGACTTTGTCGGTATTTCGATACTGCAATGCAGGAGTGCTGTTAATGCCGCCGCAAAAGACGCTAAAATGAATTATGTCGTGAACGGCGGTTATCAAAATGCGATAGGAACCGACTGGAAAGCAGATCCAACCGATTTACGTGACCCATTCAATCTAAAGGATGCCCTATTCTTCGATAATCTCCATAGTAGTGACACTCTGGAATATGTCTGGCAAAGTAGTACGATATATCCTCAGCCATATGAGTCGAGAAAATGTGGGACGCTCGACTACATTACCGGTAAAAGCGGAACAAGCAATGTGATTCTGTTATCAGAAAACATTCAGGGCGGTTTGTGGGGGTGGTATGGTACAACACGTCAAACTATGTCGCACGATGAACGAAGCGTTGCATTTTGCTATCCGTTTAACACAAATATTGGAAATATAGCTACTAAGCCAGATAGGTATTGGAGACATGATGTTGCTACCGGTTGGAGTCACCAAGCGTATGAAAGTGACGTGGATATCACTTATAGTTATGCAAAGAATCCAGGTTGGCTTAACAATTATAGAGATGATGTCAGTGCTGATAAAGTGGATGATCTGCCATATCGCGTTGCGCGTCCTTCTTCGTATCATCCCGGCATGGTGGTAGCGGCATTTGCCGACAACAGTGTGCGGACGCTGAGTGACACTATGTCAAAAGAGGTTTTTGTGTACATTTGTTGCCCCGACAGCGGCAAAGTCGTTGATGTGAATAAGTTGTAAGGTACTTACGATAATTGCGAAAATTACGAGCGGCGGGTGATAACCCGCCGCTTCGTGATGTGTTTTTTGCGTTAAGAGTAATATAGAGTAATATGTAATATGAAGTATCCTTCTACGGAAACCGAAACAACATATACGGCGAAAAGCAGTAAGAACAGCGAAGAAATCACGTTAAAAAACTTTCGTGATGCCTATAAAGAATATCGCCGCGGTTCGCTGATTGAATCCAGAGTTGTTACTTATACAGCGATAAACGAAACCACTGACAACATCAACATTTCCATAGACCGATGGAGACCGGACGGAAAATCAGGAGAACAGCATAATGGCTAATCTAAGTGAAACACAAGAAGAATTCGTACGCAAAAAAATATGGGAGTATCTTCCGCCGGAAGGATACAGTGCGCCCGCAACGCCGGAAGAACAGGCGGAAATCGACCGCATAGAAGAAGCGGCAAAACAAGCCGGTATGAGTTTTGAGGAGTTTGCTATGGAATACGTTGTTCGCCGCAGACCGATGAAAGACGGTTCGTATTTTGATTTACAGTCCGAACAGCGGCAAAGTCGTTGATTTGAATAAGTTGTAGGATACCTCGATTATGATACGAGTTTAATACGAGCGTTCAATACGAGCGTTTATTACGAGCGGCGGGTGATAACCCGCCGGTTGTTTATCGGAGAGTTATCACTCTCCGCTCGTATTTGTTTATTTATACTTAATGAAAGAAAGGAAAGTCCCAATGGACGATTTCGACCCGTTAGAGTTGAATTACGTTCATATCACTTCTACAACTTATGGGACTTGGCTGCCGGGAGATAAAAGAGGATTTGTCTCCCGTTTGCCTAGCGGTGAGATTCACAATGTCGTCGGAACGGAATACGCTCAAGACATACCTTCGATGCGGCAGTCGGCAGTTGCAAAAATGACTGCACCACCGGTTTTTTTAACGCCGGAACATGCAAAGATACTGCTCGAAGAATGGAAAGCAACGGCGGCAATATCGAATTGGGAACTTTGTGCCGTTTCTGTGATGAGTAATCATTTTCACATAGCGGCAATAACACCGAAGCGGTTTGTCAAAGCGGACATGCTGCGTATCATTAAGGCAAACGGCTCGAAAGCGTTGAATCTGCATTTTTGCGCCGCTCAATACGAGTCGCCGGTGATAACCGGCGAAAACGGCGGGTTATCACCCGCCGCTCGTAATGATACCGCAATACTAGCCAGCAGTGATAACTGCCGCCGTAAATGGTGGACATCAAGCGGTTCAGTCCGTTTCGCTAATGACAAACGGCACTTTGAATCAATAATCCGCTATGTTACGAATCAGGAAAATCCGCTTTTGATTTGGGAAAATACCTCAAGCGGGGGCTAAAGCCGCCCGCCTCTTTGTCGAATTTCTTTGACGAATTTGCTTTACTTCACAAACCGCTGATATTCCTTCTCAATAACTTCAGGCGCGGTTTCTCCGTCCCAGACAGCGACCCGAAAACGAAACGTCAACGGCTTTTCCGGTTCGACATCAACCGGCTGACGATGCAAATTCAGTGAAATTCCGAGATAAGCAAACGATTTTCCAGCGTCGCCCATCGAAAAGACCAAAGTCGGTATCGGATTAGACGAATAACCAAACACCGTAGCCGTCACCGGCTGTCCATTCAATTTAGCGGTATATGCAGCCCAGTTACACGGTGTCAGCCGCTCATCGCCGCGGACTGCGTCGCCTTTATGTTCGCCGCCGGTGTTATTGAAAAACCTGCCGCCTTTGTCCATCGATTGGTCGAACCTCATTCCGAGACCAAAATAATGGTGATTACTCTTATCGAGACAAGCCGGTACCGCCGCCGGTGCTTTCAATACACTCGTCCAATCAAGCAAAACAACCTCGGCGTTTCTTGCAACCGAAACAGAGCGGGCTTCTTTGAGAACGGTTTCGCCGGACGGTATGTTCCAATCGAGTTCCGTTTTCAGCGATGACTTTTCGGCAGTGAATGAGACGGTTTTTTCGGTGCCGGGTTTTCCGTGTTCTTCCCAGAAGTTGCAGCCGTTGACGGCAAGGGCGAACATCAAGCCGTGATGATGTAAATGGTCGTGAGGTGCGTCCCGCAAGATATTCAAGCCGGTAGGTGTCCGCAAGACGGAAATGTACGGTTTGAAGGGAACACCTTCGTGACGATATTCCGCGACGGGTTTATCGCCAACTTGCAGAATGACCGCCGGATATTGTTCGGCAGCAGCGGCGAAAGATACGATAAATAAGAACAAGACGGAAAGAATAAAAGAGCGCATTTTCAGCAGTTTGTTGAAGGGAAAATTTTAAGATTGTGCTTATTTTATCCGATTTGGAACGCAATAGCAAGACGATGACGGCTCATCTTGAAATCTCCGCAAAACAAGATACAATTAACAAGCAGTTTTATGAACTAATTTCATTTTCAACGTAATTTTCAGGTTTTGCAATGAGTACCATCTGTACATCTCCGAAAACGATGTTTCAAAAAATTTGGGACAGTCACCTTGTCTATCAGGAACCCAGCGGTGATTCCCTGCTTTACATTGACCTGCAACTTTGTCACGAAGTCACTTCGCCGCAGGCATTTGAAGGACTGCGCATCAACCGGCGGCGCATCCGCCGTCCCAACAAGACCTTTGCGGTACAAGACCACAATGTGCCGACCATTGACCGGATGCTGCCGATACTCGACCCGGTTGCGAAAACACAAATTGAAACCTTGCAGAATAATGCCCGCTATTTCGGCTTCAAACTTTACGATATTAATGACCCCAATCAGGGCATCGTTCATGTTGTCGGACCGGAGCGCGGCTTGACACAGCCGGGCATGACTATAGTGTGCGGCGACAGCCATACTGCAACTCACGGTGCTTTCGGCGCGCTTGCTTTCGGCATCGGAACCAGCGAAGTAGAACACGTTCTTGCGACTCAAACCTTGCGTCAGAAACCGCCGAAGACCTTTCGTATTCACGGCGAAAATGCTTTACAGGCAGGAGTAACACCGAAGGATTTAATTCTTTACATCATTCATTGTCTTTCGACTTCCGGCGGAGCAGGGTATGCCGTTGAATTCACTGGTCAGCCCTTTGCTCAACTTTCGATGGAAGGGCGCATGACCGTCTGCAACATGGCGATTGAGATGGGGGCGCGTTCCGGTATGATTGCCCCGGACCGAAAAACATACGATTATCTTCTAGGCAGAGAATACGCTCCTGACCGAAACTTCTGGGATACAGCCGTGAAGAATTGGGACAAGTTGCCCGCTGACCCCGGTGCGGAATACGACAAGGTTTGGACTTTCGATGCCTCGGTAATTGAACCGATGGTCACGTGGGGAACTAATCCGGCGCAATCGTCTCCAATTTCAGGAACGATTCCGAAATTGGAGGACTTCAGCAATGAAAACGACAGGAAAATGGCAGAGGCGGCTTTAGAATACATGGGATTAACTCCCGGCATGGCAATCAAGGATATTAAAATTGACAGGGTCTTTCTCGGTTCCTGCACGAATGGAAGAATCGAAGACCTGCGTGCGGCAGCGGCGATTGTCAAGGGCAACCGCTTAGCGTCGGGTGTGCGGGGAATGGTTGTACCGGGCAGCGGTCCCGTGAAGCGTGAGGCGGAATTAGAAGGGCTGCATCAGGTTTTCATTTCCGCCGGTTTTGAATGGCGCGACCCCGGCTGCAGTATGTGTTTGGCGATGAATCCCGACCAGTTAAAACCCGGTGAACATTGTGCTTCGACCAGCAACCGCAATTTTGAAGGACGGCAAGGCAAAGGCGGCAGAACGCATCTTGTTTCGCCTGAAATGGCCGTTGCCGCAGGAATTGCCGGACACTTCGTTGATGTCAGGGAATTGTGATGTATCGGCTAGAGCGGGACGCAACAGCGTCCCGCTCTTAAGATTATCAACACGGTTAAGTCCGCTATTTAATGCTGACTTTACCACCGGCTTCTTCCAGTTCCTTCTTGAGTTTTTCGGCATCCGCCTTCGATAAACCGGTCTTGACTTTTACAGGCGCGCTTTCAACCATTGTCTTCGATTCACCAAGTGCAGCACCGGTGGCACCCTTGACGACCTTGATGACAGCGACTTTCTTGGAGTCCTCGAAACCATCGAGAACAACATCAAATTCGCTCTTCTCTTCGGCTTTGTCAGCACCGGCATCGCCGCCTGCTGCGGGTGCGGCAACCATAACTGCACCGCCCGCTGCCGGTTCGATACCATGAACGATTTTCAAGTAATCGCTCAAATCTTTGGCTTCTTTCAGCGTCAGTTGTATGATTTTGTCGCCGAGTTCTTTAGTCGAAGCAGAAAATTCACGTGATTCTTCACTCATTGTTATTTCCTTTCTGAAATAATTGCGTCAGTGAAACGCGTTAAAATTAATTCGACACTCTGCACAAGTTACCGCCTCACACAAACGGCATCGCAAAGACCCGTCAACACAGTGTCACAAAAAAGTTCATCTTTCTATAAAATAAAGCGGGATACAAAAGTATTCCGCTCTTAAGTTTTACACAACCGGTGCGGCTTCTTCTTTTTCCGAAATTTTTACAATTTGGCTGGCCAAAGCACCGCCTGAAGCGATGAGTTGACCGGAAAGCATCGCACCGATGCCTACCGCCTGTCCGATGATTACCGAAATTTGCTCTTCCCGCGAAAGCCATTTGCTGATTTCAACGGCTTGAGCGGCATCCATCTTTTCACCGTCGAGGACTGCGCCTTTGACTTCGAGTCCTTTCATGGCTTTGTCTTTAGTCAATTTAACGACTTCTTTAGCAAGAGCGACAATGTCATCTGCTCCCCAGCAGACGGCATGCGTACCTGCTAAATTTTTGAAGAGCGGCGCGAGGCAAGTTTCCTTTGTTGCTCTTTCCGTCAAACTGTTGTTGATAACCATCAGGTTAATGTTCTTCGATGCCAGAAAAGCACGAAGGTCTTTATTGGCGTTTGCATTAAGTGCGCTTACATTGACGAGCAAAAGATACTGAACACCTTTTAACCGCTCGCTGACACCGTCTATAATCAGTTGTTTAACAAATTTACTCATTGGATTATACTGTATTTATATTAACGTTTGTGATTTTTGTGAAAGGTGAAAACGAACCGGAATAACGCTAAAAATTCAATGGTATTCCGGGCGACATAGTTGCCGACAGGGTAATTCCCCTCACATAAACGCCTTTAACGGCAGCAGGTTTGATTTGGATAATGTATTGGATAAACGCATTAATGTTTTCGACAAGTTGCTGCTTATCGAATCTGATTTTGCCCACTACGGCGTGAACTATACCTGCTCTGTCATTGCGGAATTCAACCTTACCGGCTTTATATTCCTTAATGGTTTTGGCAACGTCCATTGTAACGGTACCGGCGCGGGGCGACGGCATCAAGCCGCGGGGACCAAGGATTTTACCGAGCGGACCGACAAGTCCCATCAAGTCGGGGGTTGCGATGCAGACATCGAAGTCCGTCCAGCCGTCTTTGATTTTTGCGACTAAATCGGCATCTCCGATAAAGTCAGCACCGTTATTTTTCGCTTCGTCTGCTTTGTCGCCTTTCGCGAGAACGCAGATGCGGAGCGTTTTCCCGATGCCGTGCGGCAGGACGATTGAGCCGCGCACTAGTTGGTCGCCTTGTTTTGCGTCAATGCCCAAACGCATTGCGATTTCAACGCTTTGATTGAATTTCAGAGTGTCAAACTGTTTTAACAATTCGACAGCATCGCCAAGCGGAAGCGGTGTCTTCACTTTTGCCGCATCTTTCTTGTACCGCTTTGACGGCTTGAAATTAGGTCTGTGGCGGTGCTTCGACTTCGGTGTCTCTACTGGAGACGGTTTCGGTGCCTCTGTTGAAGAGGGTACTGTGCTCTCTGACATTTTCGTTAATTATAAAAACCGGTTGATAATGAAGTTTTCCACGCTGGAATCCCTCTCCCGAAATGTTCCGGCGCGAGTCCG
>WRCR01000215.1 GCA_009783865.1 Planctomycetaceae bacterium
CGAAAGCACTCTTGACGCTGGCAACCGGTGCAACTTCGCCCAAGCGGTACGAGATGTTCCCCAAATGACAAAGTGCCGCCGAAAGATGTGCTTCAAGAATCGGACCTTCTATTTTGCTCTTGTCTCTGCTTCGGACAACGTCAATGAAGTTGCCAA
This sequence comes from Planctomycetaceae bacterium, assembly GCA_009783865.1. Taxonomy (GTDB): domain Bacteria; phylum Planctomycetota; class Planctomycetia; order Pirellulales; family Thermoguttaceae; genus WRKP01. Next base: position 157 of record WRCR01000215.1, read on the forward strand.
ATGGTTTTCCGCTTAATTTTTCGTATTCTGATCCGATTTTTTTTGACAATAACATTCCATAAAAGACGCGTTGCCGAAGGGCAGCGCAAAAAACTGCTTTTTATCTTGTTCTTCCGTATAACGGCAGGCGTTTTTGAAGTATTCCTCATCGGCAACAGTTTATTGTGCGTCGCCCTTCGGCGACGATTTGTTATTGCTGCCCTTCGGCAACAGTTTGTTGTTCCGCAGGTGTTTCAACAGGGGCTTCCGCAACAACCGGTTCTTCGGCAACTGCTGCAACTATCGGTTCTTCTACAACTTCTGGTGCAGCCGCTTCCGCCTTCTTTTTCGTTTTCGGAGCGGGCTTCGGCAAATCGGCTGGTACCGTCGGCTGACGGCGTTTCACCGCCAAACGGGCTAAAGCCGCCTTTTGTTGTTCAAGATGCGTTCCGTTCGTCCCGTATTTCTTGATAAGAATGGCAACCTTTTCGGACGGTTGCGCACCGACACCAATCCAATAAGCGATTCTTTCGCCATTCAGATTAGCGCGGGCATCGGTTTCCGGCACCATTGGGTCGTAATAGCCGACTTCTTCGAGAACCCGACCGTCACGGGGCGTGCGCGAATCGGTAACACAAACACGGAAGAACGGACGATGTAAACGTCCGAATTTTTTCATACGAATTCTAACTGCCATTAAATACTCCAGCGGACTGTTTTCCAAACACCTCTACGCAATTTTCGATAAAAAAGCACTATTATTATGCCGTCGTTTTCGGAAATTGTCAAGGGCGGGGGATAAGTCCCATGACACCGAAACTTCAAAGTCCGTAGATTCACGGTATTTTTGTCAAAACAAAGGTTGGTCAAGGTTTTGACTTACACTTTAGTAATGAAAAGCGTTCATGGGAGAACGCTTTTTTGCGCCATTTTTTATATGTCGATTCCTTTGTAGCCAATAAGGCGTAATGCTTAAAATCGCACGACTTTATAAACCTCCACAAAACTATTGTACGCCCGTCACCCCCCGCTTTCGTATCAATTAACCGTCAGCAATACCCCGCAGCCGGGGGCAAGCCAGCGTTGTTCCCCAGTGAAAGGAACTATTTTCCCGCTGAACGAACTGACCATCATTACTTTGCCGCCGCCTTTGAAGGCAACATGTATAGGAGACGATGCCTTAAGGGACTTGTTGACAACCAAAACAAAAGGTCTTTCATCTGGAGGATGAACGAATTCACCGAACAACAGCGAACCGCCGCCGACAGATTCAACAAACTTTGCCGATTCGATGCCCTGACCATTGCGCGGTACTTTTCCGCCGGCATGAAACACATTGACGCTTTTCAATTCGCAATAGAACCTAGAGAGAGAATGAACTTGAAGATTGATGTTCCGCATCATTTCCCACGTCTTTGTGCGATAACCAAAACGGTCAATGGGCGCAAGACGATAATTACCGACCTGTGGTGTGTAGTAAGTGAAATAACCAATTCCCTTGCCGCCGTAAGCCAAAGTCGAATAAACCTGAACCGCCAGCGTCGCATCGGAAGGTTCGGCATAATGGAAATGAGCGTTAGACAGAATAACGTTCCAAAAAGGAATATCGGCTTCAAGTGACTTCTTCCGAACCGATTCCATGTTGCCGTAAAAGCGGTCTTCGTCAAAAGTTCCATTGTCGAAAAGCGAATAATTATCGTAAGAAATATACGGCGGCTTGCAGGTTTCGACATATTTATCGAGATGTTCCTGATAGTCCTTCGCGCCGAGTTGTTCCGCCGAAGCATAATCAGGAAACAAATTGATATAAGGCATAATACCCTGCTTTTTGACTGCTTCAGACCAAACATTCAAGGTCGGAAACAGTGCAGCGTTTGGTTCGTCTCGGAGATACACCGCAAAGACCGCCTTCCGGTCTTCGGGGTCAGTGATAGGTTCCAAGAATTTCTGCACTGCCTTGTCTGCTTTTTCTTGCGAAGTTTCGCGGACGGGCAGTCCAAACAGAATACCGGCAAGATGATTGTTTCGGATGTGTTGCAGATTTTGGACATGAGTGAATCCGCTTGTATTAAAGCCGCAATCGTAAAGGTCTTTCATCATAGCGTTCACATCGGCAATGTCGCCCCATTGCCCGCTTGCCGGGTCGCTGGGCATCGGACCCCAAGGAAAGATAACAAACTCGGTCGGTTTTGCCCGCTTCGGTGTAGAATCGGACACCTGCTGAGCGAAAGCAACCGAAAAAGCGGCAAGCAGCATAAATACAAACAAAGCGATAAAAAATTTGGTTCTCATAGTATTCAAATTAAAAAGTTTAAGTTTCATAACATCTTTGATTATAAGGGAATCTCCAGCGAAACACAAGCCGCAAAACCGCTATTATTTCACATCTTTAACGCAGCGGAAGCCGATAGTATCGCAACGGTCAAGACCAGACCACATTAAAATAAATTTGGCGTGATGATTGTTCGGACGCGGTCCGCCGTCAACGTACCAGCCGCTTCCCTTCGCTTGAAAGAAACTGCCGCCGCGTATCATGACAAATCGGGTATGTCCGTCGTCCCGCTGACTTTCCGTCCATTCATAAACGTTGCCGCTCATCTGATAGCAGCCGTATGGACTTCGCCCTTTCGGCAACGATTTAACAGGAATCGTGTTTCCTGTTGTGTTCACCCGATTCGAGTCCGGCTTGTTAATGTCCATCTCACCGTCCCAGGACCAAAGCCGACCGTCGGTTCCTTGAGCGGCAAGTTGCCATTCCGGTTCAGTCGGCAAGCGTTTTCCTGCCCATTTTGCGAAAGCCCGCGCATCGTCCAAATCAACATAAACAACGGGATGCTCCGCAAGTTCAACCGGCATTTGACCGCCCGTCCAATGTGCAATAAAATTCTCCGCATGCTTCGGACGATAACCGGTCGCATCCAAAAACGCCTTGAATTGGGCATTGATCACCGCCGCTTCATCTATCAAAAACGTCTTGACTTCAACTTGATAATCGTGGGCAACTTTCGATGAATGTGGATTTCCCCAAGTAAATTTCTCGATACTGTCCGCCGGTGTTCCCGGGTCAGGATAACAGCCGCATTCTCGACGCTGATGCTCAATCTTCATGTTGACAGTTGCGCCGGGAACGAGACACATTCCTTCGGGAACACGTTCCTTGTCGGCAGGAATAGTCCCTTCAACGGGACGCGGCGTTTCCAGCGAATGAGCGAAATTTCTGGAATCTTTTCCAGCATCACTTTCGGGAAGCGGTTCTTTCTTCGTCCGGTTTTGCTTGGCAACGAATTGCAATAGTTCGTCATCTACCGCTGATTTTGGAAGCACTAAAAAACAACCGAGTCCCGAATCGCTGTCGATTTTCCCGCGAATCTCGATACGATTGTCCCGCTCAATCGGCATGATTTCGACACCGTTCCAAAGGTCAAAATACCGTGAGTTTGCGTTCCAAGGAACGTCAAACAAAGCGTAATTCGTTTCGGAATCAACATCCCACTGTTCAGTTTTTGTCCAAACGGTGAACAGCGACACTCCGTTTTTGCCTGACCAATGATGTACGAAAATCCCCGGCTGGGCATACTTTCGCACGGTTTCGTTTTCCGAATCGCAACACGCCGGATAGTACGGTTCCCACGCATCGCTTGCAAACAAGTCCGAATACCGCCGGAGAATGGGTACCGCTCTGCGCCAAAGTTGCCGGTCGCTTGCGTTCCAAGGATTGTAGGTTCCGAAAATGTTTTCCCAAACAATCATTCCGCTGCCGCCGAAAAAGGCACGGCGAATCTCCTCTTTATGGGAACGTTCCCAACGCCAGATTTGCCACCGCAGGTGCCGCGGTTCCAGCCATTTACGATGGTCTAACGACGGCGGTTCCGGGTCTCGGCACCACTGCGCCCAAGAGGAATTGCACAAGCCCAGATTCGAAATGGGCGGATTGCCTTCCGGCGACAATGTGATTCCCGGTCGCACTGCGTCAAGTTTCTGCCGCAGCACCGCCGAAGAACCGACCATAGTGTCGAGAAAGATGCCGTCAATCTGCGTTTCGCCGACAAGTTCTGCCAAGAAATCTTCGTCCGTTTTTCCTGCGCGGTTAGTTCCGACATCCCACGGATTGTAATTGATGAAAACCCGAACATTCCGGGCGTGACATTGCCGCACCATTTCCCGGATTCCGGCAATACCGCCGGGCATGTCCCGATAAAAGTCGAGTTGATTGCGCCGGTCAGCACCGATTCTAGGATAAGCGTGCCAAAGCAATATAATATCGTAGCCGCCAAATTCTTTTTCGCCGTCATCGAGGAAGGCATCCATTGTGTACTTTCCCGATTCAGGGTCGTAAAACGACCGGTCGTACATAAATGTGAAATGACAGGTGAATGCTTTCGTCAACCACTGCTGCGACGGTTCATCGTACAGCCGAAAGTTGAGCGGCTGCGGCACCGTATAAGCGGCGAGAGATTTTTTCTGTTCGTCTGTGGGATTTTCGATTTCAAACACTGCCGCACGAATCTGAACCTGTCCCTTAGCAGCATTGCGGGTTGCGTCCATACCGAGAATCGGTTTAGCGAACAGCGCAGCGGAATCAAATTCCGGTATTTCTGTTTTAATTGTCAATGAATGCCAGTTGCCGTCTTTGGGAATATCGACCGTTCCGCACGCCGTTGACCATGCTTTCCACGCATTTGTCTCTTTCGTTACTAAATCGAAAGCGGCGCATAGTTCGTTGTTGCCGGAAATCCAGCGGGCATCAAACCGCCAGACGATTTTGTCACGTGGACGAAGATCATAAGCGGCGGCAAGAGTGTTATCCATACGCAGCCAAGCACGGACACCTTGAAAATTCACATCGACAATGGGCAATGTTTGACCGTCTCTAACAGATTGCCGATACTGTCGGACGTTGTCGAGCCAGCGGGAACGTTCCGCTGCATTGGCGGGTTTGGCAATGTAAACGTCTCCGGTCAACAAACGCGGAGACATTTCCGCTGCCGACCATTGGCAATCTTCTCCTGCCTTGAACGTTGCCGACGAAAATGGAATATCGCCGTATCCGACTGCGGCAACACTGTGAAAAGCGATGGTCAATACCGCAGTGAAAAATATGTTTTTGGGCATCATATCGAGTAGTGAGTAGCGAGTGGTGAGTAATAATGAGGATAATGATAATAACGATAGCCGCCAGTGTCAACTGGCGAAAAAACAGAGCCGCAAATTCCCCTTGACCAATTTTACAAAAATCGTTACAGTCCGTGACAATTTACTTGGTTCGGGAAGGTTATACTTTTTTGTACTAAAACGATGCATCCTTACACTTTTACTTTGTTGTTGGCGTTGGTATCCGTTTGTTTTTGCACCGGTTGCGGACTTTTCGGCGGCTCGAGCAAAAAGCCCCGTGTTGTAGAACAGCCGCCGTATTACGGAACAATCGAGCGGGATGTCTACGGCAGAGAATTCGCTAACGTTCAAATGGAACATTCCAGCGAATCACGTGAAGAACACAAACCCTCACGTAAAAACAGTGTTTCATCAACCGGTGAAATGGAAAAATTGCAAAGGGACGCAGACGAATATGCTGCCGAAGAAGCACGCAAAAAAGCAAAGGAAAACTCCGAAAAAAAAGGCGGATTTTGGGCTTGGTTTCAAAGCGGTAAATCAACCAACGGAATGAGCAGCGAAGCAAAAGCCCTCAATGAATCAATCGAAGCAAAACGGTTCGATGCCGTGAGATAAACGGTACAAATATAGACAGTAAATTATCAATCGCGGCTGTTCACGAGAGATTTCAGCGTATCGAAAATCCGGCAAATTGAATCCGCTGATACTTCATGCCAGTTGGAAAGTTTGTGATTCAAAACCGCAACCTTGAGCAGTTCCAGCGGTTCCCGCAAATCATTCGGCAAGTCGCCGAAGTTGTTCAACGCCGCAAGAACTTCGCCGGTGGTTTGACAAACATTGGTTTCCTCCGTGATTTTGCCGCCGGTTTCGGATTTTGTATTCTTTCGTTCTGTTTCGGCGGTATCGTCATCGTCCGTATCAAACGGCGGTGAAGAGTCAGTTCCTTCCGCTCGGTTATCGGTCGGCTGTATCTTTGCCGGTCTTGATTCCACTGTATCAGAGAAAGACGCTTCAGTATCTTCCAGTTCCGCTGTAAAAATATCTTCGTCTCTCGGCTTCAGTTCAGCGGGTGCTCCGTTCACTTCCCAGCGTTGAACCCGCATTTGGGCGGCAGACCAATCTTCCAGCACCGCTCCTTCGAGATACGTTTCGGCATCTTCCCAATCCAGTGCTGCAAAAAAGTGTGACCAGTACAACTTCGGATATTTCTGATACACTTCGCCGAATCTTTCCGAAACGCGGCGGAGACGACCAACATGCTGCGGTGAAACACCGCCGACTCTTCGCGCCCATGCTTCGTCGGAGTATGCCGACTTCGGTTGCTCAGAATCGATTAAAGCGTTGCGCCATTTCAAGATAATGTCGCCTTTTTCCCAATTCGTTCTGCTGACGAGTGTGTTCCACGTCCCGACAAACGGCAGCGACAGCCCGTTTATCTGCGGCGAATTCAACATTAGAACTTCGTTATCGGTGTTGCGGGAATCAATTTGTTCAACGGTACGGTCAGCGGAAACTATCATTTTTATATTTCTATTGGAAAAAATTATCGGAATATCAACTGTTGTTATTATCACATTTACTGGTTATTTGTCCAGTCCGGCTTCAAGATTTTCGTCGAACAACCACCTAACATCAAGCCCCAAATTAAAAAATTTTATCGACGTAACTGCTTGACAACAAAACATTTCTGTAAATTGTATCTTTTTGCACATGGTGA
>WRCR01000216.1 GCA_009783865.1 Planctomycetaceae bacterium
GAGTCATCGAGTTTCACGCCCTTTATTGCCGCAGTAGGTCCAAGCATTTCCTGCATACCGGGTCCGCCTTTCGGACCTTCAAATCGGATAACCACGACATCACCGGCTTTCACTTTGCCGGAAACAATTCCTTCGTATGCTTCCGGTTCAGAATCGAAAACCACAGCCGGACCTTTATGTTTCAACATGTTCGGCAGCACTCCCGCCGTTTTGACAACCGCTCCTTTCGGGGCAAGATTGCCGTAAAGTATTGCCAGTCCGCCGGTTTGGGAATACGCATTTTCGCAGGGACGGATACAATCAAGCGGGTCAAACGGTAAATCCAACTCCGCCGGATTGGTGACCGTCTGTTTTACGCTCATCGGTTTAACCGTCCGCTTTCCGCCCGGTATGACGGAGTACATTTTCTTCGCCTCTATCTGAACTTTCGGTGAGCGCAAATCGAATTTGTCAATTACTTTGCCGAGTTTTTTGCCGGAAACGGTAACAACTTTTTCGTTCAGAAGTCCCGGTTTGCCGCGGCGGACTTCGCCCAATATCGTGTAAATGCCGCCGGAGTTGTGAATATCTTCGATGTGATAATCGCAACTCGGTGCAACTTTGCAGATATTCGGGGTCTTTTCGCTCAATTCGTTGAACTTTTCCATTGAATAATCGAGACCCGATTCTCTGGCTATCGCTAATAAATGCAAAACGGTGTTGGTACTACCGCCCATTGCCAAGTCGAGAATCATTGCGTTATCGATGGACGAAGCCGTGATAATTTCCCGCGGCAGAATTCCCTTTTTACCGTTTTCCAACTCGTGAACCATCTGGACGATGCGTTTTGCCGCTTTTTTGTAAAGCGTTTTACGGTAAGCACTTGTGGCAAGTATTGTTCCGTTTCCCGGAAGTGCAATACCGATTGCTTCGCAAAGGCAGTTCATGCTGTTTGCGGTGAACATTCCGCTGCAACTTCCGCAGGTGGGGCAACTTCGTCTTTCGGCATCGAGCAATTCTTCGGCAGAAAGTTTGCCGTTCTGCTTTGCGGCTGCTTTGCCGAAAACGGAAATCAAGTCGAGTGAGTCCTTCGGACAGCGTTTGCCGTCTGCGCTGAGTCCGGCTTCCATTGGACCGCCGCTGACGAAAATTGCAGGGATATTGCAGCGGACTGCCGCCATTAACATACCCGGTGTGATTTTATCGCAGTTTGGGATACAAATCATTCCGTCGAATTGATGCGCCTGCACCATTGTTTCGACGGCATCGGCAATAATTTCCCGACTGGCGAGGGAGTATTTCATGCCGTTGTGTCCCATTGCGATGCCGTCGCAAACACCAATGGTATTGAAGACAAACGGCACGCCGCCTGCATCGCGGACTGCTCTTTTGACGAATTGGGCAACTTCGTTGAGATGAACGTGTCCCGGAACTACATCGACGTGAGAGGAAACGACAGCGATGAACGGCTTGTCGAAGTCCTTTTCGTCAATTCCGCAGGCGCGCAATAAACTTCGGTGTGCAGCGCGGGCATCACCTTTTTTGACAGTATCAGAACGCATAGTATTCTCCTTTTGAATTGAATAAATTGTGCATGCATTTTACGGCAATGCTTTGTGAAAAACAAGGGTAAAAAGCGCAGGATTACTGTATTTATGAAATACGCCTAACCGCCAATTCACACCCATCAAAAAGTGCATCATTTTACGTCATATTTTTCAAAACAATACATTATTCTAACACATAATCGTATTTTGTGAAAAATTCATATCTTAAAAAATAAAAAACTATACGATTATACCCTTTAATTTCCGGCATTTGAAAAAAAATCAAAATAAATTCCATTTGGCACAGTATTTGTGATACTCACAGTGGAATGAAGCCCTGACAATGGTGTCAGGCGGTCTCATAAGGAAAAATAAAAATGTCCAAGAAGAATTCACAAGTAATAATAGGTGATTTGAGGGGGAAAAGTTTCGCCTTTCTGCTCTATTCGATTTGGATTCTAATAGGCAGACATTTATCCCAGACCGGCATATCCGCTTTAGTTTTTCAAACGAATTCTCGTTGCACAGTAGGAATTCGTCTTATTTCAGGAGTATGCCGCGCGATGCGAGAGTTCCGTGCGGTGTGAATGAAAAATGTTGGCACTATTAAATGACTTCTGTTGTTTTAATGGTGGTAACTCCTGGGCTGCTCGGAACGCAAGTTTCGGGCAGTTTTTTGTTGTTCCCGCAACTCGCCGCCCGCTGATCGTATTATTCTACTTGAAAAAATAAACTCTGGTGCTACAATCAGAAAAGCGTATAACCGATTTGACTTACTCCGAAACATAACAATGATGAATCCCAACCGAATTATTACCGTTCTTTTCGTATTTCTGTCGTTTGCCGCTTGTTCGATTGTCTTCGCGCAAAAGGAAACGCCATCGCGCTTGGCAACTGACGGCAGTACCGAGTACATCATCGTCCTTCCTGCTGCGCCTTCGCCGGTTGAACAAACAGCAGCGAAGGAACTCAAAACGCATCTTGAAGCGTCAACCGGTGCGGCATTTCCCGTCTTCCGTGAAAATGAATTGCCGGAAAGCGATGCAAAGAAACCGAAACTCGTAGTCGGCAACTCTGCTCTCATGCGGAAACTCTTGCCGAATGTCGAACCGGCAAAACTCTCTGCCGATGCCATCGTTTTGCAAACGGTCGGAAATGATATTATTCTCGCCGGACATCCGCAGCGGGGAACACTTTACGCCGTCTATGAACTTCTCGAAAATCACGTCGGAGTCCGCTGGTGGTCGCTGACCGAAACAGATATTCCGAAGAAGCCGATATTGGAAATTCCGCCGCTGAACGTGCATTACGCTCCGAAACTGATTTACCGCGAAGCATATTATCTCGATGCCTTTGAAGATGTCTTCGGTGCGCGGCTCCGCTGCAACGGAAATAAGTCGCTGAACTCGCCGGAATACGGCGGACGAATGCAAATCATGGGCTTCGTTCATACTTTCGATATATTCATTCCGCCGGACAAATACTTCGATAAACATCCCGAATGGTTCAGTGAAATCAACGGCGAACGGAAAAAACACGGCGGTCAACTCTGTCTGACCAACGAAGAAATGACGCAGGAAATGATACGCGTAGTCATGAATGGACTGCGGGAGGACCCGTCAATGAAAATCGTGTCCGTCAGTCAAAACGATTGGCACGGATATTGTCAATGCGCCCGCTGCAATGCCGTTGCCGAAGAGGAAGGCGGCAATGTCGGCGGACAAGCGGGCTTGATGGTGCGGTTCGTCAACAAAATCGCCGAAGCGGTCGAAGAGGAATTTCCCGACGTTTTTGTCGATACTTTGGCTTACACATATACCCGCAAGCCGCCGAAACTTGTCAAGCCGAGAAAGAATGTTGTTATCCGGCTTTGTTCGATTGAATGTTCTTTCGTACAACCGCTCGACGGACCGCAGAACAAGTCCTTTCATGACGACATAGTGGCGTGGAGCCGGATGTCGCAGAACCTGTTCATTTGGGATTACGTTACGAATTTTTCGGGATATATGCTGCCGCATCCGAACCTTCGTGTTTTGGCTCCGAACATTCGGTTTTTCGTCAATCACAACACTATCGGTTTGTTGGAACAGGGTGACGCTTATTGCACGGCGGGCGACTTCGTCCGAATGAGAACCTGGGTTTTGTCGAAACTGCTCTGGAATCCCGACCTTGACGACAAAGCGTTGTTCGATGAATTTCTCACCGGTTATTACGGCAAAGCGTCGGCTCCTTTCCTCAAGGAGTATTGGAATTTGCTTATTGACCGCGCCGAGCAAAGCGGTGTCTTTCTTGGCACATTTCAGCATTCGACTCATCATTGGCTTGATGACGCAACTTTCGTCAAAGCATATTGTTTGATGCAGCAGGCACTGGATGCTGCCGAAACGGAAACGTACAAAAACCGCTTGCGGCGGGATAAAATGCCGATGGATATCGTCTTGTTGAAGGAACGTTATTATCCGCTGCGCCGTGAAGCAGAGCGGACGGGACAACCGTTTTTCGGTCCGCCTGACCCGCTTGCGGCAGTGGACGATTTTCTTGCACGCTGTAGGGAGTTTGACGTTGTCGCATACGAAGAGCGCAACTGGCAGCCGCAGTTTAATGAGTTTGCCCGGCTATTTCGTGAAGGTATCATTCCGCGAACCGCTCCGCCGCCGGAATTCTGCCGCGATTTGTTCGACGACAGTTGGCTTGACATACAGAATCATGAGTTTAACGTTTCGCCGAGGTTTCGTGCCGGTGCGTTCCAGCAGGTTGTGCGGAGTGCAGCCGACCCCGCTGCGTCAAACGGATGGACAGCCAAAATCTCCGGAAATGCCCCAACCTGGATGGTAAATTACCGTTTCGGAAGAACGCTGGAGACGATGAAACCGTGTCAATCGGCGGTGTCTTCACCGAAGCCGCTATTTCGTCTCTTAGCGGCAGTGCGATGCGAAACGAAAAATACAGAAGGAACTGCCTTCACGCTCGGCATTCACGATTTTGATGCGAAGAAAAGTGTTGCAACGAAATCCTTTTCTATCAACGAGGTTGCCGGACCGAATTATCGCTGGGTTGATTTTGGAACTATCGCTTTGGAACCGCAGCATACCATTTACTTTGCTCCTGCGGCAACGGCGCGCGGCGGGTTCATTTACGTTGACCGGCTAGTTCTTGTCAGAACGGATTCAATGGAATCCGTTTTCGAGGTTCCGTCTGTCATGCAAACCGGTCCCGATGGTGAAGCGTGGCAACTCATTCCGGCAGAGCAGCGGTTGGAGGCAACGCTTGCCGATTTCGTATTGCCGTCGCCGGAAAAATACGGGATTTCTAACGACAAAGTCATCACGATGCCGGGAATCTACGATGGCAAAGCCGTAACATATCCGCTCGGCAAAGCGGCGGAGCAAATTGGGACGCGGGGCAACCTTTACGTTTTGGTGAGTTGCTGGTCGCAATCCGGCAATGGACCTGGTATCTTGTTCGGCATTACCGATACTGCGGCAAAAAAGAATGTCGTTTCGGGCGCGATTTCCGTGAAGGCGGTCGGCGATAGATACGGCGGGTTGACTTGGTACAAGATAGGCGGCATTCCGCTGTCGAAGGACGGTGAACTTTGGTTTTCCGCACCGGGCAAACTCGGAAACATCAACGCGTCTTATATTGAACGGCTTGTGATTACGCCTTGATGCTTTGAATTTTATTTGTCTGAATTTTATGTGAAAAGGAGAATATCCGTGCAGCAGAACTTATCGAACAATACGCCGTCGCCTTTTTACCGCTGGGAACTGCTGGTGCTGTTGTTTTTCACGTACTTTCTGCATCAAGCAGACCGTGCGATTTTCGCAGTTGTTCTTCCTTTAATCAGATATGACTTGAATCTGACAGATTCGCAACTCGGTCTCAGCGGAACGGTACTGTTTCTCGTTATCGCCGTCATGGTGCCTATCGCCGGATTTATCGGCGACCGGTGCAGCAAGAAATGGATAATCACCTGTAGTTTGGTTTTTTGGAGTGCGGCAACGATGCTCACCGGACTGTCGCGCGGACTTGCCGGTATTATCATGTTCCGCAGTGTAGCAACCGGCGGCGGCGAATCGTTTTATGGTCCTGCCGCAACCGCTCTTATTGCCGCGTTTCATCAAAAAACCCGTGCCTTGGCATTGTCGATACATCAGGGTTCGCTCTACTTCGGAGTTATGCTCAGCGGTTTCCTTGGTGCCTGGGTCGCGGAATTGTACGGCTGGCGGGCGACTTTTTATATTTTCGGAGGGATTGGTATCCTGCTCGGCGTCGTTCTTGTATTTCGATTGCGGGACCCCAGCCGAAATGAACAAGGCAACACCGAAACGGCGGCACAGGCAGAATCAATTCCCCCTTGGGAAGCCGTTAAGAAACTCGCACGAATTCCGACGGTCTGGCTGTTGACGGCAGGATTTACCGCTATTGTGTTCGTCAACAACGCTTACATGGTTTGGGCTCCGACTTTCATTATGAAAAAATTTGAGGTACCTTTAATGACGGCAGCCGGATTCTCGATGTTTTATCATCATATCACTGCGCTGCTGGGAGTCCTGCTCGGCGGAGCGATTGCCGATGCGTTGGTACCGCGCATCCCAACATTTCGATTACGGCTGCAAGCCGCTTCAATGTTGTGCGGCGTTCCGCTCGTTTTCCTGCTCGGCAGAATTGATTCGCTGCTAGGTCTCTGGATTATTATCGCCTTGTTTGGTTTTGTGCGGGGACTGTATGAATCGAATACTCACGCCGCTGTTTTCGATGTCGTTCCGCAGCATCTGCGCGCTACGGTTGTCGGCGGAATGATAATGTGCGGCTTCCTCATCGGTTCCCTTTCACCGCTGCTGCTCGGTATGCTCGGTGACCGCTATGGAACGGCAGCCGGACTTGGTTTCGGCTTTTCGTGTTTATCACTTGCATGGTTAATCGGCGGACTCTGTGTCGCAGCGGTTTTGTTCGTGACGTTCAAACGAGATAGATTGAAAGAATAACGTATAATCTAGTTTTTATCCGAAAAATAAGGTAAAAATTAGGTCGCCTTTGATAACCGTATTGTAATGATGTCAAACAACTTTTACACATCTATTATCATGTCAAACCTTCGTTTATTTTTGTGTACCGCTGCCGTGTTGATTGCAGCGGTGCAAAACGCTTCAGCCCAATCCCCTTCGCCGACTCAAGCCAGAGAGTGCGAAGTTGAGCGGACGACTTATTCGTTTTCCGACCCCAGTCCGATTGCGAACCCGAAGATTTATCCGTATTTTCGGTTCGACACTTACGCCGAAACACCGGCGCAACAAAAATGGAAGGTCGTCGAACTGGAAAACGACTTCCTCAAGTTGACGATTTACCCCGAAATCGGCGGCAAAGTCTGGTCGGCGTTCGTCAAGGCCGTCGACGAGGAATTATTGTTCGA
>WRCR01000217.1 GCA_009783865.1 Planctomycetaceae bacterium
ATCGTCAAAACGGAAAATCAAATCGCCCGCAAAAGTAATGATGTTCCATTCTCGTACCTTACAAAACGGGAAATACTGAAGCGTCTCGAAGAGGAATTTCCGCGGTCCCGCGGCTTCGATATTTTACAGGAGGAACATTTTCTTATTGTTTATACAACCTCGAAAGCATTTGCGGATTGGTACGGACGTTTGCTGAAACAACTCTATTCAAGTTATATCGCTTTTTGGCGCGGCAGAGGTTTACAGTTAGACAAACTCGAAATACCGATGACCGCTTTGATATTTGCCAACAAGGAACAATTTTTCCGGTTTGCCGCAACGGACGGAGTGGAACGCAACGACCAGATGTTTGCGTATTACAACAAGTTGACTAACCGGATAGTGCTGCGCGACTTCAGCGGACATGAAACGTTCCGCAGCGGCGGCAATTATCGGGCGACGACAAAGGATATTCAGGAATTTTTACAGCAGACGGGAGCGGTATTCAATATCGCAGCGGTGATTCATGAGGCGACTCATCAAATCGGTTATAACTGCGGAATGCACGAGCGGTTCGCACCGTATCCGCTTTGGCTCATCGAGGGTATGGCGTTGGTTCACGAAGTCCCTGACCGCGACAAAAAAGGCGGCTGGAGTATTCGTCCAAAGGTTAATGATTTACGGCTGCACCACTTGAAAAGATATTTGGCGAAACAGCCGGCGCGTCCGCTGCAAGCAATCATAGAAAATGATGCTGTACTGCGGCAGGGTGAATCTGCTCTCGACAATTACGCAATGGCTTGGGGACTGACGTATTACTTGATAACGATGCGTCAGAAAGAGTTGTCAGCATACATGAAAAAGTTATCGGAAAAAACACCTTTGACGGAGGATTCGCCGGAAATCCGCATTAAAGAATTCGAAGATGCCTTCGGCAGCGACTGGCAGAAACTGTACAGACAATGCGGCGATTATCTGCGGAAGTTGTGACACACATTTTCTTTACCATCGCGGAGAACGGAAAAAAATAATTGTCACCCGCCCCTTTGACTAAAGCGAAAAAAATAATATAATAAAAGCAACTTCTTTTCGGAGTATGGAAATATCGAAACAGCAGCCCGTTGAAAAGGAGTCCGGCAATAGAGGTCTGTGAACCTGGTCAGGTGGGAAACCAAGCAGCCATAAACTGTAACTTTTATGTGCTTGGACTCCTTTTCAGCGGGCGTTTTTAATAAAATGAACGAACCAACTTACACCGGTCAAACCTATTCCATAGACACCGTTAGCGGCGGTTCATGCAGTGCTGGTTCTTTTTCTGCTTCTGTTCCGCCGCAAAATGACAATACCGGCAGCGGACAACCGGAAGATATTTACATTCCGCCCTACGAACCGTGGCGGCCGCCGATAATCAACACTACGTTTACGTTTCCTGAAAAAACGGATGAACCGCCGCCGTATAATCCGCCGCCGCGAAGGTTTTTTCCGTACATCATTTTATTTTTGCTCTTCGGCATCGGCTTGTATTTCATTCCAGACCTTGCCGAGCAAACAGCATATTCCATCAATCGCGGCATTGAAAGAGCAAAAGCCGATGTCGCCCGCAAGTTCCTCAAAGAAACCGATGTCGAACAACGGGTTCCCTGGGTTGCAAAAGCGGTCGCTCCAAGCGTCGTCAGCATTCGGGCGGTCTCCGCCGACAAAAACGGCGGTGTTGAAATCGAAGGCGGAAGCGGCGTTATCGTTCACGTTGACGGAAACGAGGGCTACGTACTGACCAACAATCACGTTGTTGCTAATTCGCCATACGTTATTATCCGTATGTCAGACGGTCGGATTATCGAAAACGCCGAAATCATCGGACGAGATAAAGCAACCGATATTGCCGTTGTCCGAATTGAAGAAAAACATCTGACCGCAATTAAATGGGGAGACAGCAGCAGCATTCAAGTCGGCGAAGCGGTTATCGCCATCGGCAACCCCTTTGATTTAGGGCAAACGGTTACTTCCGGTATCATCAGTGCAACGGAGCGCATCAATCCAATTCCAAGAAGGTCGCGGGTGCGTGAATTTCTACAGACCGATGCGGCAATCAATCCGGGCAACAGCGGCGGTCCGCTCGTGAACCTTAACGGCGAGTTAATCGGAATCAACACGGCGATTTTTTCAAGCACCGGCGGCAACCTCGGCATCGGTTTCGCAATTCCGAGTATATTGGCACGGCGGGTATTTGACGAAATCCTGAAACACGGCAGTGTGCAGCACGGCTGGCTCGGTATTCGTATGCGGCTGACAACGCCGGGATTGGCAAGAGACCTGAATCTCGACAATGCGAAAGGCGTTATAGTAGACGGCTTTTTCCCTATTTCTCCGGCGCAGGATGCGGGCATGAAAATCGGCGATATAATCATCCGCTGGGGAGACATCGTTATTGAAGACCCGCTGCATTTATCGCATTTGATAATTCTTTCAAAACCGGGTGAAAAACAAACGATAGAGGTTTTGCGAAAAGGCAAAACCGTTAAACTCGAAGTCACGCTGGGACTGCGGGTAGTGGAACTATGAAATAGATAAAGAAGATTATAACTAGCGGGAAACTGTGTTTCCCGCTTTCATCTTGAAAATCTCTATTCCGCCGCAGCGGTTACCGTCTTTTCATATCCGAGATTCTTGAGAACTTCAAGTATTTCGCAACAAGTCGGAAACATTCTTCCGCTGCTCCGCTTGTAGTCGTTCAAGGCGTTCATGAACTCGACTTCGTCAGATGAGTAATGCAAAGTGGCAGTTGTCGGGTCAACTTTTCTGCGCCGGTGACTTTTTTTTCTTTGCGTAACAACACCTTTTTTGCCGCCGACTTTTTTTTGTTTCGGTTTTTCCTCCAATGAACGGTGCGAAGGAGACCGCGTCAAACGGCGGTTTAACCGTTCAAATTCTTCCGGCGTGGATAACTCATCATTGCGGAATGGCGCAATCTCCGGAATAGTACAAAACGGACGGGTTGATGACGGGGGAGACATCGAAAACTCCTGAATGTTGAAGGGGAATACATTTGTAGTCCGCTAATCGTCAGGAATTTCGGAAACTTTTAACTTTTACGAAAGATATAGGAATATGATAAAATAAACGGATAAAACGGGTTTAACAATTATGCCCACGGCATACGTTTTCCGCCGCCCAAAATGTGGAAATGCAAATGAAAAACGGTTTGTCCAGCCGCTTTGCCGCAATTTGTTATCATACGGTATCCGTCTTTTAGTCCTTGTTCTGCCGCAATTTTTGCCGCAACGATGAACATGTGTGCAAGCATTGGTCCATCTTCTTCCGTCAGTTTATCGGCACCGGTAATTTCTTTTTTCGGGACAAGCAGGATATGTACCGGTGC
The DNA here is from genome assembly GCA_009783865.1 of Planctomycetaceae bacterium. Lineage (GTDB taxonomy): Bacteria > Planctomycetota > Planctomycetia > Pirellulales > Thermoguttaceae > WRKP01. The sequence continues at coordinate 3,359 of WRCR01000217.1, forward strand.
TGCCGGATTGATGTCTTTGAACGCCATACAGGTCTCGTCTTCATAGACAATGTCGGCGGGAAGTTCGCGGTCAATGATTCGTTTGAAAATTGTTTTTTCAGACATGGGAGTATAGTAGAAAAAAGTAAAAAAAGGTGTTAAACTGTTGGAAAGATGCTGGCTGCCTCATAAACATAAATATGGAGAACATTTTATTATGCAAACGAGTCGAAATCAATACCTAACTTCAATTTTGACAGCAACAGTCATATTTTTTCTTTGCTGCGTTTATTTCAATGCAGTTGCACAAACGGAAGAAACGGATACAGATGCCGTTCAACAAACACTTGAAAAACTGCAAGACAACATTTATAAACAGACGAATGTAATTGCCGAGAAAGCATTGGGGAAACCGCTCACGGCAGAAGAGCAGAAGGCGGCGGAAACCATTCTGGCAGAATCGGAGATTGCCCTGAAGCGTACGGATATATCGGAAAAATTCCGATTGTGGACAGCAGGACGCAGAACCTTTGCTCTAATCCATTTGGCATATACCGATAAGCCGAAATACTTCGGTCTTCTGTCCGATGAACTTGACGTTTTATCTGAACAGGAAGGAATGGATAAAATTGCAAAGATGGCAGAGGAACATCTTCTGCGGATAGGTTCGGAACTGGCGGTTCAGCCCGTTATGATGGAAAACGGAAAACGGTTCAGGGTTGATGCCGCCGAGTTGACCGATTGGCTTGTCGACTATGCACAGCGTTATCCAAGCCGAGAATCGAGTTCGATACTGGAACTTTACCTCATGCGGATAAATGATGTTCCGAATCGTTTTCAACGGGACAGGCTGCTGACTATCGCGCTTCCGAAAATCTTTGATTATTTTCGGATGTCGGATAATCCGCTCGATGTGAAGACCGCTCAAAAGTGGTCAGGGGGTATGCGCCGTATTTTATTGCCCGGCAAGCAGATGAAACTAACCGGCTGGGACATCAACGGCAAACCCTTCAACGCAAATGGATATAAAAACAAGGCAGTGCTGGTAGTATTTTGGGGAACTTGGTGCGTTCCTTGCCGTGAAGAAACGCCGCACCTCATTGAACTTTACGCCAAATACCGCGCCAGAGGATTTGAAATTATCGGAGTTAATACCGGCGAAAAAGGAGACAGCAGTGCTGATAAAGTAAAGGAATACGTTGAAAAAACAACATTCGGCGACAACAAAGGAAAAATCAGTTGGGCTGTCATACTTGATGCACTGGCAGAAAAGAACGGCGGCATAAAATTGACGGACAATTACGGAATCGAAGGTGTGCCGGAACACGTGTTAATCGGAAGGGACGGCAATGTTATAAAACTTAATCCGCTTATGAGTGCTTTGGAAGACGAGATAAAAAATGCTTTGTTTCCGAAAGAAGATGTTGAAAATGATGCGGAATTGCAGGAAATTCTCCGCAAGCGGGATGCCGAAGTTCAGAAAGAAATCGAAAAATACGAAAAAGAAAAGAATAAATAATAACCGCACAAATAACGTTGTTTGCAATAATAGCCGCACGCCGAAGGGCGGCGGCAATCTTTTGAATATACTTTATGAAGACCATCGGGTTAATCGGCGGCATTGCCAGCGGAAAGAGTTTCATCGCGGAGTTGTTTCGGCAACTTGGAGCGGCAATCATCAACGCAGATGAAACCGGTCATCGGGTTTTAATGCTGCCGGAAGTAAAAGCGGCGGCGTTGCAGCGGTGGGGACAAAACGTGTTCAATTCGGACGGCGAATTAGACCGAAGGAAGGTTGCCAAGATTGTCTTTGCTGATTCTCCTGAAGGACGGACCGAATTGGATTTTCTGGAACGGTTGACGCATCCGCTCATATCTGCCAAAACAGAACGGCAGCAACTGGAATTACGGGAATCCGGCTGTCCGCTTTGCGTTTTAGACGTACCGTTATTACTCGAAGCGGGCTTGGATAAAAACGTTGACAGTGTTGTGTTCATTGACTGCGATTTTTCGATTCGATTGAAAAGGGTAAAAGAACGCGGCTGGACGGAAGAGGATTTGCTCCGACGCGAGAAGATGCAATTATCACTTGAGGAAAAGAAAAAGAGTGCGGACGCTGTAATTCTCAATAACGGCAAAACAACTATGGCGTGTCTGCACTACCCTTGACACGATTTTTTGAAATTGTTTCCGTAATATCAGGGAGTTTCGGCGAATGTTCACCCGGTACGGGGGTGTAAAAAATTTGTGCGGATTGGCAGCCGCCGCTGAAATACCTCAAAAAAATTTTTTTCACGATACTGGATTTTTTCTTTTTTCCTGCTATCATGGTTGACATTATCGGTTTTAGCGATTTTTCATACTTTCAAAAAATTGACGAGGTACACAATGCCGGACGGCGGACAGGAAATTTCTCAGTTGATAAGTTGGGTCGGTCTCGGTTTCTTGGGACTTATTGTTCTCATCTTCATTGTTGTCTTCATGCGGTTTTTTCCGCTTTGGATACAATCGCTGATGGCGGGAGCAGGCATCACAATTTGGGATTTAATCGGAATGACCTTCCGTAAAATCGACCCTACCGTGATTATCCGCAGCAAAATTATGGCGGTGCAGGCAGGACTCGACAACAAAATTATTACAACGAAGTCGCTAGAAGCGCATTTCCTCGCGGGCGGAAATGTGCCGCGGGTTGTGCAGGCAATGATTGCCGCAAACAAAGCGAAAATTCACGACCTCGATTATAAACTTGCAACGGCGATTGACTTAGCAGGACGCGATGTCCGTGAAGCAGTTCAGACGAGCGTTTATCCGAAGGTTATCGACTGCCCCAGTCCGGCAAAGGGACGAATGACCCTTGATGGTATTGCTAAAAACGGAATTCAGTTAAAAGTCAAAGCGAGAGTCACAGTTCGTACTAACTTGCGGCAACTCATCGGCGGTGCGACCGAAGATACCATCATTGCCCGCGTCGGCGAAGGAATTATCAGTGCGATTGGTTCTTCCGAAACACACGGCGCAGTGCTGGAAAATCCAGTGCGGATTTCAAAGACGGTGTTAGACCGGCGGCTTGATTCCGAAACAGCGTTTGAAATTGTTTCGATTGACATAGCGGATATTGATGTCGGCGAAAACATCGGCGCACGGCTTCAAGCAGACCAAGCGGAAGCGGACACGCGGGTCGCAAGAGCAAGAGCGGAAGGACGGCGCGCACTTGCCGTTGCTGCCGAGCAGGAAAACATTGCTAAAATGGAGGAAAGCAGAGCGAAAGTCGTTGAAGCCGAAGCCGAAGTTCCATTGGCAATTTCCGATGCAATTTCGAGCGGCAAATTCGGCTTGATGGATTACTACCGTTTGAAAAACATTATGTCGGATACAGACATGCGGGGTTCCATTGCCCGCGGCTTGCCGGCTGCACCAGTGAAGTCACAGTAAAATTATATGGGTTTGAACTATGACGGAACTGAATTACTTTCATCCTGAAACGCTGATGCGGATAGTCCGGCTTGATTTGCGGGCGAAACACGTCGTTGACGGTTTTTTGAGCGGTATGCACAAGTCGCGGCACTTCGG
>WRCR01000218.1 GCA_009783865.1 Planctomycetaceae bacterium
CGTATGCACATCGTATTTTTCCTTGTATGAGGGTTCAGCACTGACACTTCGATTCGTTTCCGCTCTTTTTCATTATTATTTTACATACCCTTCACGGTTGAACCGGCACCGGCAAACTCCAAGTTCCGCCGCCCCAAGTTGTGACATAGAAGCGCGTTGGGTCGAGAGGATTTTCATAAACCTCTTCCACGGTTCGAAAATCAAAGCCGGAAATCCGTTTCCAATCCTGCGCCGTTGTGTTCTTACCCTTGTGAGATACAAATACACCGTTGCCGGTTGCAAGGTACAAAACGTTACTTTTGCGTGAGTCGGTAAGTATGATAAAGGCATTGATGCGTTCATCGAAAATCTGCCGCCATGATTTACCGCTATCGGTACTAACAAATGCACCGCCGTTTCTATAAACCGGTATGTCGGCACCGTTAAAATCTTCCCTGTCTTTTTGATTTACTCTGCTCATCATAGACGCGGCATAGAGCGTACCGTTTGCATCTTTATCGACACTGAAAAGAGCCGTCGAAGTCGGACGGTTCAACGGTTTCCAGCCCTCAGTACTTTTACTCATATCAAGTTGATAGGTTGGTGTATCCAGCGAACCTATATTCCATGATGCTTCTGATGCGGTGTAAGTCGTTGTCATCAATGCAAACAACGTTTTATTGTCTTTTCCGAGAATCAGTTTAAGTGTCCCGATACCGCTGCGTTCTATTTTTGTACTAACGATGCCGTACAATGTTCTCGAAACCGTACTGGTTTGCACGGCAATGCCGCTGTTCCACGGTTCCCACGTTATGCCGCTGTCGGCGGATTTATGTATTCCCGCTCCCATTAACGATGCGTAAACCGTGTTTCGGTTAATGGGGTCAAAGACGATGCCTGTTGGAATGACGTTTGATAAGACCCTTGTCCAGTTTTTACCGCCGTCAGTGCTTCGCATCACATAACCCTTTCGTTGACAAGAACAGTCATCAAATTCCCGATTGTGAGCGGCTATGGTGTAAGGGAGACAAAGGCAACTTTCGTCCTTGCAGGGATTTCGCCAATCGCACGAACATTTCGGCGAAGTGAAGCCCCGTATGGAAGGATAACGCAACTGGTCCCGCTGCGTCGCCGGAAATGCCGCAAGGATTACGCCTTTGTTATGCGGGTCAAAAGCGATGGCGATACAATTTTGGTCTCCTATGGAATGGGTGCCGGTAGTCGTTTCATATAAACCCAGTGCTTGCGGTGATAAACTGCGCTGCGTCCATGATTTTCCCGCGTCGAAACTTTCAAATACGCCGGTGTCAGTCCAGCCCGCCAAATGATGCTGCTGCTTGAAGGGATTGATTGCCAGACACATTTGTCCGGCAGGTTCTATTCCCGTTGTCGTCCAGCGGGGTGTTTCATCGCCGCGCCGCAAACTGGGAATAACCTTATCGCCGTTATCGACACGGCGGCTTGCAAGTCCCCGCCAAGTTGTGCCGCCGTCTGTTGTTTCATAAGCATCGCAGGAACCCGCAGCGATAACATGATTCGGATTGGAAGCGGAAACGCTCAAGCCCTTGTTTGCGCCCGACCAACTGCCGACGCATCCTCGCCAAACATCTATCGGACCTAAACTCGAAAATTGTAATCCCCGATTATGCCGGTTGACATCAAGAACCCAGTCCCAAGTTAAACCGTCGTTTGTTGTACGTACTAGCCCTGCTGCGTAATTGCCTTTGCCGCTGAAATAGACATAAACAGTATTGCCCGAAACGGCGACGTGTTGAAAACTTATGTTGGTCAACTCCGTTATTTTGCCGCCTCCATTGCTCCAAGCAGGAATGGGAGTAACAACGCCCGCATTCTTGAAAGTGCCGGTTATCGGCACAAGTGTCGTACCGAAATCCGTGGTCTTGATGATTTGCCGGGCATAATCGGTGCTTCCTTCCACAACGGTGTTCATGTAGACAGTCAAAGTGTTTCCGCTTACCCAAAACGCACCGCTGGCGTTTCGCTGTGGCGTGTATGAAATTTGCTTGCCGTCAAGACCAACTTTATAAAAACCGTTGTTGCTGATGATGTGAAGTGCCTTATCAAAAAACACCATCTTTGCGTAACGATAGAGTGAGTGATTGAGCGGCTCTTCAGAAGTGATATTACCGCCGGGCAGAGCGGCGAATTCCTGCCAGTTTTTGCCGGTGTCAGCGGTTGAGAATAGTTTGCCGTCAGCGGCCAACGCATAGATTATATTTTGATTAGCCGGATGCGCATAAACACACAAAAGGGAAGCAGTTGAACGGACTGCATCTCTTTTTATAACGGGTTCACCAATATGAGGAGCGGTGATGACACCCGCTATATCCGCTTTTCGAGGGAAAAGATGTTCCCACGTTTTTCCTTTATCGTGTGAAACAAAGGACAATGCACCTGCGGCGGCATAAACGGTATTCTTGTCATGCGGAGTAAAGAACCAGCCGCCGGGACTTCCCCACAGATTGATGCTGTGAAAACTTTTTCCGCCGTCAACGGTGCCGAAGGCGGAAGTCATATCGCAAGTGATAAAATAATTGCCGGTGTCTTGGGGATTGATGGTCGGGTGATACAAACTGCCTCCGCCGCCCGAACCTACCGGATAAGGCGCGTCTTGTGCTGCAACACCGCAGGCAATAGCAAAGAGAACGACAAAAAGAGCGACAAACCGCAAACCACCTAACATAAAGCCCTCAACCGAAAAATTTTTAACAAGCCAAACCCATAAAAAACAAGGCGCAAATGCCTGCCAACATTCTTTTTTTACCTGAACTACCTGATTTAACATTGTTTTACCTCTTTTAACATTTTTGCTTTAAGCGGGAACTAAAGTCCCCGCCTCTTTAGTAATATCTTTAACCTGCACAAATAATAACACATTTGAAAATGTCGGCAATAGCAAAAAGTACCACTTGGAAGACGGCAGGCAAGAGTCGGGCGGCTTTAGCCCCCGCAAAACAATCCGCCGATTTCAGGGTATTGTTAATTCTGCATAGTTTGATTATAATCTGCGAAAATATCCGTAAAGTCCGAGGCAATAGAAAATCATGTTTCACTACGAAAAGTTCAGTTCTTTTGTGCGCCGTGATGTACCGCTGGCAATGTACACCAGATTGCAGTTGGGCGGTACTGCGGAATTCTTCGCAGAACCCTCAACGGAAGACGAGTTGTTCACGCTGCTAAAACATTGCCGCTCGGAAAATACATTAGTACGAGTTATCGGTTCCGGTTCCAATGTACTCGTTTCAGAAGAAGGTGTTTCCGGCGTGGTATTATCTTTAGCGGCACCGGTTTTTTGCGGCATTACCATTCAAGGACAAACCGCGACGGCCGGCGCAGGCGCGAAATTAGGTAGATTTATCACGGCGGCGGTTACGCAGGGACTTTCCGGCTTGGAAGAGTTTATCGGCATTCCGGGAACAGTCGGCGGAGCATTGAGGGGAAATACGAAAATCCACTGCGGCACCGACATTGGGCATTGGGTAGAAAGTATTACCGTTTCGGACTTTGACGGAAACAAAAACGTTTTATCGCGCTCATCTGTTTCTTTCGGAAATCAGACCGGCGGATTGGAAAATCAGTTGCTCTTGTCGGCGGCATTCCGTCTTGATAGAGAAGATGCAGTTTTGCTGTCCAAACGTATGCAGAAGAACTGGATAGTCCGCAAGGCGCATCAGCCGACGGGCGAAATGGCTTCGGCGTGTGCTTTCGTTAATCCTATTCCGGGCGGTGTTCTAGCGGCGGAACTAATCGAACAGAACGGCTTGAAAGGAATGAAAATCGGCGGCGTTTCGGTAAGCGAGCGCAACCCGTCTTTCATACTTGCCGAACCGGAAGCAACGGTTAACGATGTTTTGCGTTTGTTGAAACTCGTTCAGGAACAAGTCAGCAAACACTCGGAAATTGAACTCGAAACGAGTATCGAATACTGGAAGTGATTATTATTCGTCTGAATCCGTCGTTTTGTTTTTATCCAATTCCGACATCTTGCGGACAGCACGGTAGGACTCAATCACCAGCCAAACTGCCAGAAGCACAATAGAAGTACCGATGACGGTAAGCATTATTTGTCCTTTAGCAAGGAAACCGGTTTCCGGTGTTAGTATGTTGTAAAGCATTGCCCAAATCGGAATGATTATCATCACAACGGCTGGAAGAAGCAGATACCACGCCCGAACTCTCCGCCGAAACAGATACACCGTTCCAACCAACAGCGTCAGACCGGCAACAACTTGATTCCCCGCCCCGAAGAGAGGCCACAAAATCATACCGCCTGTTCCGTAAGCGGCATCAGCACTCGGTCTGCTAAGCACCAGCGCAATCGAAATCACCAGTCCGACTACTGTCGCAACATAGCGGTTTTTCAGCGGTGTACAGCGGATCATTCCGCCGAGTTCCTGCAATATGTACCGCATTAAACGCAGTGCAATATCAATCGTTGTTGACGCGAAACAGGCAATCATAATCGCAATGATGCCCTGTCCAAAGCGCACCGGAACACCCAGCGCGTGAATGAAATTCGCACCGCCTTCAACGAAGGTCCCGACCTGTTCGCCGAGATTCATTTCTTTCCACGTTCTATCATAACGCAGATTCCAAGCGTCTTTTCCTTTGATGATTTCCGCTTTGGATTCTGTCATCGTTGCCGCTTTTGCCGACCTGTCATTGACGATACCGAGACCGATGCCGGCGGTGCAACTCAAAATCACGAGAACCGCAAGTGCCGCCTCAAGAAGCATACCGCCGTATCCGACTAAGGCAGCGTCTTTCATTGTGCCGACCTGCTTGCTGGTTGTACCGCTGCAAACGAGGGCATGAAAACCGCTCACCGCACCGCAAGCGATTGTGATTAACAAGAACGGCATCAGCGGCGGTGCGCCCGCCGCTTTCGCTTCAGAAAGACGAAGTGCTGGTGCCGTTCCAATAATGTCCGTTTGACCGGTAAAACTAACAACGCACAAACCGACTGTGATAAGTGCGAGTGCGATGTAAAGTACCAAACTGTTAACATAGTCCCGCGGCTGAAGCAAAAGCCAAACCGGCAAGACCGATGCGAAAAAACAATAGAAGAGCAACGCCCAAATCCAAAGCATTGTAGGATTCATTGACATGTGAACGCTTTCCGTCAAATCCGGCATGTAAAATGAAAATACAGGATAACTTGCAGATATTCCAATCGTTATTCCCAAAATTGCAATCGCAGCAAGCGAGGAAAACACCAGCGGAACGCCGTAGCGGTAAGTTAATGTGCCGAGTACAATCGCAAGCGGAATCGAAACAACGGACGGCATCACGGACTGCGGATAATCAATGAAAGTTGTCGCAATTACGATACCGAAGACGGCAATAATAATCGCAAGAATAAAAGTGAGCAGTATTAAGAACAGCAGTTTCGCTGCCGGTGAAAACACTGTACCGGCAATATCGCCGATGGAACGTCCCTTATTCCGAAGTGAAAGAATGAGAGCAGTTAAATCGTGAACTGCCCCGATAAAAATGCTGCCGAAGACGACCCAAAGAAGAGCAGGCAGCCAGCCCCAGATTATTGCAATGGTGGGGCCCACAATCGGACCTGTACCAGCAATGGCGACGAAATGATGACCGAAAATAACATAGCGGTTTGTAGGAACGTAATCGAGTCCGTCGCGGAGTTCCACACTTGGTGTGACTTCGTTGTCTTGAATCTGAAAAATCTTGCGGGCAAGAAACTTCCCGTAAAGATTGTACGCAACGATAAAACCGAAGAACGAAGCGAGAGCGACAAAAAATGTTGACATCTAGGAAATAACCGGGAAATAGAGGGTTAAAATACCTTCACTGTTAGACCTACCCTCATTTTACCCGAAAATAAAAAGGTTAGCAAGAGGAAAAAGTGTCGCATTGCTTGCGCAACACCGCTCTGATTAACCGAAGACAAGCAGTATCATAAGGTTGAATCCGTTAAAAAATGCGTGTAAAAATACCGGCGGAGCAAGCCGACGCGTCTTGTAAAACAAGTATCCAAGTACCAGCGAAAAGAAAAACAACGGAATCGGGTCGGTCGCCGCATTCGGCAGCAATGCCTTCGCTGTTATGTGTATCAGCATCACTGCCGGCATAACAAAGACCGCCCAGCGTGCTGCCGTTTCAATATCGGACAACAAGTGTTTGTCGTCCCAGCCGAGGTCTCTTGCATCGGTCTTGCGGACAACAACAAGATAAGCGATTCCCGCTATTAAAAACAGAACGCCGCCTATCATCGCCCCAAGCATCATCGCCTGCAATGCTTCCAGCGTCATTTCTTTCGGCGGCAAACCGTGCAGAGCAGCAAAGAGCAGCGAGGTTATAAAAATTGATAATGCCGCACTTATGCTGTTGTACCAGCCGCCGTATTTATCAGTATTTATAATACTGCTCTGCAAAACCAAGCGGAACAAAAATTCCTCGACAATCGGAGTTGTTATCACGCCGACGAGCAAAGCAATCAATAGAACGGCGGGATTCGATCTGCCTTGCTGAATCAACTGCGTCAGCGGATGTTCCGCAGTGGTTTCTTTTTTTTCAATTTTATGAACGAGGCGGGGCTGCCCGCCGTCTTTTTCAATTTTGATAACGAGAGGAGAATGCCCCCGGTTATCAGCCATGCTGTCAATAACAACTGCACAAGCCATCGTTACTACAACACAAACGAAAGTCAGCACATTGTAGAGAAAAAACAGAAGCAGAAAATCAAGTAAATTCCATTTTACGAAACGGTCGGGTTGTTGTGATGACATATTTTTATAAACGCCGTTTTAGGAACGGCGGCTAAACTAAACGTATTATTTTAGGGTGTAGCCGCGATTTTAGGTAAATTGTTCTTGCAAGAATGACTCCTTTTTGAGATAGTAACTTTTGACAAATAAATGTGTTACGTCTCACCAAGAAAGGA